>CAHJXF010000376.1 GCA_903644065.1 Betaproteobacteria bacterium | reverse complement strand
GCACGCAGGCCGCGCCGGCCGAAGCGGCCGACGCCGCGAAGCACGAGCCGGTCAAGCACACCACGGCGCCCGCCGCCGACGACGTGCGCACGCGCGACCCGCGTTCGTTGCAGTACCAAGTCGACAAGGGCACGCAGCAGGTCGTCGCGACCATCGTCGACGACAGCAACCGTCTCGTGATCCGCCAGATCCCGGACGCGGAGATCTTGCGCATCGCGCAGGCGATCGACCGCATGAAGGGTTTCCTGCTCGAGGGCAAGGCCTGAGACGACCCGCTCGCAGACCCACGATCCGCACCGCCCCATGGCCACCACCATCTCCTCGACCAGCGCCGGCGGCATCACGACCCAGGGCGTCGGCTCCGGACTCGACATCGCGTCGATCGTCGACAAGCTGGTCTCGGTCGAGTCGATCCCGCTCAACAACCTGAAGACGCAGGAAACCGCGTACCAGACCAGGCTGTCGGCGTACAGCGCGGCGCGCGGCGCCCTCGCGTCGTTCCAGAACAGCGTCGCCGCGCTCGCCAAGCCGACCGCGTTCTCCAGTTTCGCCGCCGCGATCAACGACGGCAGCGTCGCCGCGGTGGCGGTCGACTCGACGAACGCGCAGGCCCTTTCGTCCGGTTCGCATACGTTGCGCGTGGATCGACTGGCGAGTGCGCAACGCACCGCGTCGAGCGCCTTCACGAGCACCGCGTCGGTCGTCGGCACCGGCACGCTGACGATCGACATCGGCAGCTGGAACGGCGACTACACGGGCTTCACGCCGAACGCGACCGCCGGCAGCAAGACCATCACGATCGACGCCGGCAACGACTCGCTGGCGGGCATCCGCGACGCGATCAATAACGCCGGTGCCGGCGTCACCGCCTCGGTGATCAACGACGGCAGCGGCAACCGGCTCGTGCTGTCGGGGACGGCCACCGGCGCGGCGCAGGGGTTTCGCCTGACGACGACGGACAGCGACGGCGACGACACCGACACCGCCGGGTTGTGGCAGGTCGCCTTCGATCCGGGCGCGGCGGGCGGCACGCCGCAGAGCCAGCACCTGGTCGACGCGCTGAACGCCAACTTCTCGCTCGACGGCCTGGCGATCTCGAAACCCGACAACCACGTGACCGACGCGATCGCCGGACTCACCATCGACCTGAAGAAGGTCGATACGTCGTCCACCGCGTTCACCGTCTCGCGCGACCTGACGACCGCCAAGGCCAACGTCAACGGCTTCGTCGCCGCGTACAACAACATCGTCTCGAACCTGCACTCGCTGACCGGCTACGACGCGACCACGAAGACGGCCGGCGTGCTCAACGGCGATTCGTCGATCCGTCTCATCGCGACGCGGCTGCAGTCGCTGGTCGCGAGCGTCCTGCCCGGCAGCGGCAGCGTGTCGTCGCTGGCGGACATCGGCATCAAGTTCACCGACGACGGCACGCTCGGCGTCGACGACGCGAAGCTGAGCACGGCCCTGTCCGGCAACCCGGACGGCGTGTCGCGACTGTTCGCCAAGACCGGCACCGCGAGCGACGCCCTCGTCGCGTACAGCGGCGCCACCGGCCAGACCCAGGTCGGCACCCATGCCCTCCACGTCGATCGGCTCGCGACACGCGGACTCGCGAGCGGGTCGTCCGCGGCGGGCCTGGTCATCACGGCCGGCGTCAACGACACGGTCGGCATCACGATCGACAACGTCGCCTCGACGATCACGCTGGCGCCGGGCACCTACGCCAGCGCCGCGGCGCTGGCGACGCAACTGCAGTCGCAGATCAACGGCACCGCGGCGTTCTCCGCCGCCGGTACCTCGGTCACGGTCGGCTCCGGCAACGGCGTGCTGACCGTCACCTCGCAGCGCTACGGCTCCGCGTCGAGCGTGGTGGTGAACGACGGCAACGGCGTTACCGGTCTCTTCGGGACGCCCGTGTCGACCGGCGGACTCGACGTCGCCGGCACGATCGACGGCACCGCGTTCACCGGTGCCGGCCAGGTCGCCACCGGCGCCACGAGCACGTCGGCCGAAGGGCTGTCGTTGACGGTCGCCGGCGGTGCGCCCGGGGACCGCGGCACGATCGACTTCAACCGCGGCATCGCGGCGCGCGTCGACGACGTGCTGACCCAGTTCCTCGACACCGACAACGGCCTGCTCGGTGCCGCGACCGACAGCATCAACAACAGCATCAAGGACCTGGAGAAACGGGAGGACGACTGGAACACGCGCCTGGTCGCGATCCGCGCACGCTACACGGCGCAGTACAACGCGATGGATGCGCTGGTCGCGAGCCTGAACAGCACCAGCAGCTACCTGACGCAGCAGCTCGAAGCCCTCAGGAATTCGACGAAGAGCAGTTGATCGAGAACCCAGCGACAAGGACTCCCATGCTTCAGCAGACCCCGTATGGCGCCAGTGCCTATCGCGCCATCGGCATCGAGACCGGTGTCGCGGCGGCCGATCCGCTCGGCCTGGTCGTGATGTTGTACGACGGCGCCATCCAGGCCATCGCCCGGGCCGAAAGCCACTTGCTGGCCGGCGAGATCGAAGCGCGCGGCGTCTATACGTCGAAGGCGATCGACATCGTCAACCAGGGTCTCGCCGCCAGCCTCGACCGCCGCGTCGGCGGCGCGCTGGCCGACAGCCTCGCGGCGCTCTACGAATACATGGCCCGCCGCCTGTTCGCCGCCAACCTGCGCGAGGACCGCGCCATCTACGAGGAGATCCGCCTGCTGCTGGGCGAACTGCGCGCCTCGTGGGCGACGCTGCGACTGACGAAGGGCCAGGTCGAATCGATGCGGGTCGCGGCCCGCGTCGGCGAATCGACGCCGGACGGCCGGATGCACGAGCCGCTGACCGTCGGGGGCGTGCCCGCATGAGAGCCCGCTTCGAGACGGAACAGCAGATCGTGGACCGCTATCGGCGCATGGCCGACGCGAGCCGGCGCATGCTCGACGCCGCGCGGCAGGACGACTGGGACCGGGTCTGCGTCGTCGAGAACGAGTGCGCGCAACTCGTGGCCGAGCTGTCGCGCATCGGCGATCTCGCACCGCTCGATCCCGCGCTGCGGCAGCAGAAGATCGACCTGCTGAAGCGCGTGCTGGCCGACGACGCGGAGATCCGCCAGCTCGGCCAGCCGTGGCTGAAGAAGCTGGATGCCCTGCTGCGCAGCCCCGCGACGGCCGCCCGCCTGGGTCGCGCGTACGGCGCCGGTTCGCTGCAGGGCTGAACCCGTCGCCGCCGGCCACGCCGCAGCGCAGCCGACCGAACGATGATCGTCCAGGAATCCGACAGCCTGCTCGCAGCCCTCGATCGCCGGCTCCAGGTGGACCGCATCGCGTCGCTGGAGCCGCTGCAGGCGCCCGGCGGCCCGACGGATCGCGGCACCGAGTCCCGCACCGCGCCACCCGTGCCGCCCGTGCCGCCGGCCGC
>CAHJXF010000375.1 GCA_903644065.1 Betaproteobacteria bacterium | reverse complement strand
CCGACGACGACTCGGCGGTCGACCTGGCGGCGGCGTCGATCGTCGCCGACGTGCGAAAGCGTGGTGACGTCGCGCTGGTCGAATACACGCGACGCTTCGATCGCGTCGATGTCGAGTCCGCTGCCGCGCTGGAAGTCCCGCGTGCAGAGATCGACGACGCGCTCGCGTCGTTGCCGGTCGATCAGCGGTCCGCGCTCGAACGGGCGGCCGCTCGCGTAACCCGCTTCCACGAACGCCAGCGCAACGAATCGTGGACGTTCGACGAGCCCGACGGCACGCGCCTCGGCCAGCGCGTGACGCCGCTCGACCGCGTCGGCATCTACGTCCCCGGCGGCCTCGCGGCCTATCCGTCGTCGGTGTTGATGAACGCGGTCCCGGCGAAGGTCGCGGGCGTGGCCGAGGTCGTGATGGTCACGCCGACACCCGGCGGCACGCGCAACGCGATGGTGCTCGCCGCGGCCGCGATCGCCGGCGTCGACCGCGTGTTCGCGATCGGCGGCGCGCAGGCGGTGGCCGCGCTGGCGTTCGGCACCGCGACCGTGCCCGCGGTCGACAAGATTGTCGGGCCCGGCAACGCGTATGTCGCCGCCGCCAAGCGCCGCGTGTTCGGCGTGGTCGGCATCGACATGATCGCCGGGCCGTCCGAGATCCTCGTCGTCGCGGACGGCACGGCACCGGCCGAGTGGGTCGCGATGGATCTCTGCTCGCAGGCCGAGCACGACGAGGTCGCGCAGGCCATCCTGCTCTGCCCCGACGCCGCCTACATCGACGCGGTGGCCGCGGCCCTCGACGCGTCGCTGCCCACGCTGCCGCGGGCGGCCATCGTCACGGAATCGATGAAGAACCGCTGCGCGCTGGTCCGCGTGCGCGACCTCGGCGAGGCCTGCGAGATCGTCAACCGCGTCGCGCCCGAGCACCTCGAGCTGTCGGTCGCCGACCCGGCCGCGCTGCTGCCCGCGATCCGTCACGCCGGCGCGATCTTCCTCGGCATCCATTCGTCGGAGGCGCTCGGCGACTACTGCGCCGGGCCCAACCACGTGCTGCCCACCGCGCGCACCGCGCGCTTCTCGTCGCCGCTCGGCGTGTACGACTTCGAGAAGCGCTCGTCGCTGATCGAGATCAGCCGCGCCGGTGCGCAGACGCTCGGCCGCCTGGCGTCGACGCTGGCCCACGGCGAGGGGCTGGAGGCGCACGCGCGGTCGGCCGAGTTCCGCATCGCTTCCGAGTGACGACGTTCGCGCCTTCGTTGATCGATACCGTGATCCGCGCCGACGTGCGGGCGATGCACGCGTACGCGGTTCCCGACGCACGCGGCTTCGTCAAGCTCGACGCGATGGAGAACCCGTTCGAGTTGCCGGTCGACCTGCGCGACGAGCTCGGTCGTCGACTGGCCGCGACCGCGCTCAACCGCTATCCGCCGCCGCGGGCCGACGCGCTCCGCGCGAAGCTGCGCGAGGCGATGCAAGTGCCCGACGGGTGCGACGTGTTGCTCGGCAACGGCTCCGACGAATTGATCGCACTCGCGTGCATCGCGACCGCGCGCGAACACGGCAGCGTGCTGTCGCCGGTCCCCGGCTTCGCGATGTTCGAGCTGTCGACCAGGCTGGCGCGCCTCGAGCACGTCGGCGTGCCGTTGCGTGCCAACTTCTCGCTCGACGTCGACGCGACCATCGGCGCGCTGCGCGCGAAGCGGCCGGCGGTCGCCTTCATCGCGTACCCCAACAATCCCACCGGCAACCTCTTCGACCGGACCGACGTCGAGTCCGTAATCGCGGCCGCCCGCCATAGCGGGACGCTGGTGATCGTCGACGAGGCCTATCGGGCGTTCGCGCCCGACACCTTCCTGGCCGACCTGCCGCGGTACGACCACGTGCTCGTGCTGCGCACCGTCAGCAAGAGCGGCCTCGCGGGCGTCCGCCTCGGCTACCTGTGCGGCCCGCCCGCCTGGTTGCAGCAGTTCGACAAGGTCCGGCCGCCGTACAACGTCAACACGCTGACGCAATGCGCGGTCGAGTTCGCGCTCGATCACGCGGACGTGCTCGACGCGCAGGCGGCGGTCCTGAAGCACGAACGCGCGACGCTGGGCGACGCGCTGCGGCGGCTCGACGGGATCGTGCCGTACCCGTCGGACGCCAACTTCATCCTGTTCCGGGTCGACGGCCCCGACGGCGCCGCGACCCGCGTCTTCGAAGCGCTCAAGCGGCGTCGGGTCCTGATCAAGGACCTGTCGCGGGGCCATCCGTTGTGCGCGGGTACGCTGCGTGTTACGGTCTCGACCCCCGACGAGAACGCCCTGTTCCTCGCGGCGCTCGCCTCGTCCGTCCACGAAGTCCTGTCGCCATGAAGCCGCAATGAAGCCCGCCGCATGAACGCCGCCGTCCAGCCCGACGTGCTCGCCCGGCGCGCCAGCCTGCGTCGCGACACCGCCGAGACGAAGATCCTGGTCGGCGTCGACCTCGACGGCAGCGGTCAAGCGCGGCTCGCGAGCGGCGTGCCGTTCCTCGACCACATGCTCGACCAGATCGCGCGTCACGGTCTGGTCGACCTCGAGGTCGAGGCCCACGGCGACCTGCACATCGACGCGCATCACACCGTCGAGGACGTCGGCATCACGCTCGGGCAGGCCGTGGCGCGCGCCGTCGGCGACAAGAAGGGCATCCGCCGCTACGGGCATGCCTACGTGCCGCTCGACGAGGCGCTGTCGCGCGTGGTCATCGACTTCTCGGGGCGTCCCGAGCTGGTGTGGCACGTGCCGTTCACGCGCGCGATGATCGGCAGCTTCGACGTCGACCTGGTGCACGAATTCTTCCAGGGCTTCGTCAACCACGCGCAGGTCACGCTGCACGTCGACAACCTGCGCGGCGACAACGCCCACCATCAATGCGAGACCGTCTTCAAGGCGTTCGGCCGTGCGTTCCGCATGGCGGTCGAGCGCGACGCGCGGATGGCCGACACGATCCCGAGCACCAAGGGTTCGCTCTAGCCCATGTCATCCCGGCGCAGGCCGGGACCTCATTCCACACGCGAGGCATCGGGCCCCGGCCTGCGCCGGGGTGACCTGATCGGATGATCGTCATCGTCGACTACGGCATGGGCAACGTGCGCAGCGTGGCGCAGGCGTTGCGCCACGTGGCGCCCGACGCCGACGTACGCATCTCGTCGCTCGCCGCCGACCTGCGCGCGGCCGACCGGCTGGTCCTGCCGGGACAGGGTGCGATGCGCGACTGCATGCAGCACCTGATCGATACGGGCCTGGTGGACACGTTGCTGGACTGCGCCGCGACGAAGCCGCTGCTCGGGGTGTGCATCGGCGAGCAGATGCTGGCCGACGCGAGCGACGAGGGGGTGGACGGCGTGCCGACGCCGGGCCTCGGCCTGATCGCCGGCCACTGCGTGCGCTTCGACCCGCTGGCGGGGCGGGAGGCGGCGTCCTCAAGGAACGACG
>CAHJXF010000374.1 GCA_903644065.1 Betaproteobacteria bacterium | reverse complement strand
GTCGTCGGCCGCGATGAACACGCCCCTGCTGGTGCCGCCGCGCATCCACGTCGCCCGGACGGCGCGCGTCGCACCGTCGCGTTCGTCGCGCGGCCAGACACTCACCGGCCGCTCGCGCGCAGCATCGCCTTCGCGATGCCGCGCAGCCACTGCACCTCGTCGTGCTCGAGACCCGCGCGGGCGAACAGCCGCCGCAGGCGCGGCATCAGTTTCTTCGGGGCGCCGGGGTCGAGGTAGCCGATGGCGAGCAGACCCTGCTCGAAGTGGTCGATCAACGCTTCGCGCTCTTCGTGCGTGGCCGGGATCGGCCGGTCGGCGGCGACCGGATCGATCGGCGCGTCGGCCGTCGTCGTCAGCGCGGCCTGCCGGCACTCGTAGGCGACCAGCTGCACGGCCTGCGCGAGGTTGAGCGATCCGTAGTCGTCGGACGTCTCGATGCGGCAGCGCGCCTGGCAGCGGAGCACGTCGTCATTCGACAGGCCGTAGCGCTCGCTGCCGAACACGAACGCGACCGCGCCGTCGGCGTCCGCGAGCGCACGCGACGCAGCGACCGCGGCCGTCCGCAGCGTCGTCGGCGGCGGCGCGTACTCGCGGTCGCGGGCACTCATCGCGATCGCATGAGTGGTGCCTTCGAGCGCCGCTGCCAGCGTGCCGTGCGAGGTGGCGTTCGCGAGCAGGTCGCCGGCGCCGCTCGCGAACGCGATCGCGTCGGGGCGGGTCGTCACGTCGGCGAAGCGCGGCGCGACGAGGGCCAGACGCGACAGGCCCATCACCTTCATCGCGCGCGCCGCGGCGCCGACGTTGCCCGGATGGCTGGGTTCGACCAGGACGATGCGGATGCGGTCGAGGCGGCGTGTCGCTACGGCGGCGGCCGGGAAAAGCGTCGGGCTGTCGGGCCCATGCGACGCCGCGATCGCCCCGTCGGCAGGTCCGTCGGGCGCGGACGGTCGGATAGAATCGCGCGCTTTCGAGGTCATGCCCCGCGCGCTTCGCGTGGTCCGGCACACGACTTCGACGATCTTTTCACCATCGTCCGCTCACCGTCACTCGCGTCGTCCGCCGCGTCGCTCCCGCCATGTCATCCCTGCATCCGATGTTGAACACGGCCGTGAAGGCCGCTCGCCGCGCCGGCTCGATCATCAATCGGGCCAGCCTGGACCTGGAGCGGGTCAAGGTCAGCCGCAAGCAACACAACGACTTCGTGACGGAGGTCGACGAAGCGGCCGAGAAGGCCATCATCGACGTGCTGCTGACCGCCTATCCGGACCATCGCATCCTAGCAGAGGAGAGTGGTCGTTCCGCAGGGGCCGAAAGGGCCGCCGGGGGGGTCGCGAAGGGGATCGTCAAGAGTCAGCAGGCCGCGATGGACAACGAGGTCGAGCATCTCTGGATCATCGATCCGCTCGACGGCACGACCAACTTCATCCACGGCTTTCCACAGTACTGCGTGTCGATCGGGCTGCTGGAGAAGGGCGTCGTCACGCAGGCCGTGATCTACGACCCGAACCGCAACGACCTCTTCGTCGCGACCAAGGGACGCGGGGCCTTCCTCAACGATCGACGCATCCGCGTGTCGAAGCGGCATCGGCTCAACGAATCGTTGCTCGGCACCGGTTTCCCGTTCAAGAACCTCGAGACGCTCGACCGCTATCTCGCGATGTTCCGTCTGATGACCGGGCAGAGCGCCGGGATTCGTCGACCGGGCGCCGCGGCCCTCGACCTGGCCTATGTCGCGGCCGGCCGGCTCGACGGCTTCTTCGAGATCGGCCTGATGCCGTGGGATCTCGCGGCGGGATCGCTGCTGGTCACCGAAGCCGGCGGCCTCGTCGGCGACTTCCAGGGCGACCCGCACTGGCTGCATACCGGCGACGTCTTGGCCGGCACGCCGAAGATCTTCGGCCAGCTCGTGGCCATGCTGGGGCCGATGTTTCCGAAGCGCTCGCCGGACCGCGAGTGATCGTTCGCATCCCTTCGAACGGACTGGTCGATGCCGAGGGTCGCGAATACACTTCAGCGCACGTCGTACCCGGTACGCGGCGAAGCGATGCGAATGCGTGCGCGGCGCGTCCGGTCGCGATCAGTGGTCCCGAAACTCTCTCGCCAGTTCCAGCATGCGGACCACGTTCCTCTCGGTGACGACGCTCACGACGGCGCGATGGTTCTCGAAGCGCGGCGAACGAAGCGCGTGCCATGGACGATCCGTGTCGCGAGTCCGCGAACTCGACGACCTGGGTCCGGCCTCGAGATGATCGACGCGACGTGGAGTGCGGCGGTCGGCTCGAACACATGAGGCGTACCGGGCCGAATGGAGACGCGGGACCGCTCGACGGGTCCGATCTCGCGAAGCACACCCCCATGATGCAGCAGTACCTGCGCATCAAGAGCCGGCACGCCGACATGCTGTTGCTGTATCGCATGGGCGACTTCTACGAGGTCTTCCACGACGACGCGAAGCGCGCGGCACGGCTGCTCGACATCACGCTGACGGCGCGCGGCCAGTCGAACGGGGCGCCGATCCCGATGGCCGGGATTCCCTTCCACGCGCTCGACGGCTACCTCGCCAAGCTGATCGCGCACGGCGAGTCGGTCGCCATCTGCGAACAGGTCGGCGACCCGGCGACCTCGAAGGGACCCGTCGAACGCAAGGTGGTGCGCATCGTCACCGCGGGCACGCTCGCCGACGCCGGCCTGCTGCCGGACAAGGCCGATCGGCTGCTCGCGGCGATCGCCGTGCAGCGCTCGGCGCGGACGCGATCGAAGGTGGCCGGTCTCGCGTGGATCAACTTCGCGAGCGGCGACCTGCGCGTCCTCGAATGTCCGCTGGCCGCGGTCGAGCGCGTGCTCGATCGGCTGCGGCCCGCCGAGACGCTGGTGGCCCACGGCGACCTCGACCCGAGTCTCGCGGCGTTGCCGCAGGTCACGCGTTGCGCTGTCGACGACTTCGATCCGGGTGCCGGACGTCGCCTGCTGTGCGACCACTTCGAGGTCGCGGACCTCGCGGCCTTCGGCATCGGCGACGAGACGCTGGCGGTCGGCGCCGCCGGCGCGCTGCTCCGCTACCTGCGTCGCACGCAGGCGATCGACGACGATGCGACGACCGGCGCGGTCGACTCCGCTTCCACTGTCGCGACCGACCTCACGACCGACGTCGCACCCAACGTCGCAGCCGATGTTCCATTCGACGCGGCGCGGCGTGCCCGACCGCTGGCGCACGTCCGCAGCCTCGCGGTGGAGCGCGCCGACCGGACCATCGCGCTCGACGGGCCGACACGGCGCAACCTCGAGATCAGCGAGAGCCTGTCGCCCGCCGAGTCGCGCTCGCGGAGCGGCGCTCCGACCACGCTCTGCCAGCTGCTCGACGTCTGCGCCACGCACATGGGCAGCCGCCTGCTGCGGAACTGGCTGCACGAACCGCTGCGCGATCGCGTGGTGCCGACGCGGCGCGCGCTCGCGGTCGAAGCG
>CAHJXF010000373.1 GCA_903644065.1 Betaproteobacteria bacterium | reverse complement strand
CGCTGGCCTGGGTGACGCGGCAGGACGACGTGATCGCCATCCCGAAGGCGGCCGATGCCGCGCACCTGAAGGAAAACTTCGACGCGATGGACATCGAACTGACCGACGACGAACTGCAGGCGATCGACGCCGCGTTCCCGCCGCCGACGACGAAGAAACCGCTCGCGATGGTGTGACGAACGGCATCGATCGATCGTCGCCGCCCCGCGCTGCGCACCGACGACCGTCCGGGTCGCCGTTTGGGCGCACGACGCGTCGTGCATCGGCATCGTCCATCGTGCGACGGGCATCGCAGGTCCGCGCCGGCGTCTGGCGGACGACGTCGACGCGCGCATCGCCGCATCGGTCGCCCGGATCGACGGACCGTCACGGTCCATGCCACACTCGCCGTCCACCGGAAGCCGCCAAGATCCGGCCGCACGCGCCGGCCCGTGAGACCCCTTGATAGAGATCCGAGATGACCCGACCGAAGCAAGCCCTGCTGTTCAGCCTCCTCTTCGCGATCGCCGGCAGCGCGTCGGCCCAGGAGGTCGTACGGCTCGGCAACCTCAAGCTCGCCCACTTCGGCGCGGTGTCGTACGTGACGCAGCTCGGCGCGAAATGCGGCATCAAGGTCGACGAGAAGCTGTTCGCGAAGGGCCCGGACGTGATGCAGGCGATGGCCGTCAACGAACTCGACGTCGGCGCCACCGCGTCCGAGGCATCGATCTCGGCGCGCGCCGCCGGCATCCCGATCTACGTCGTCGCCGGCTTCGCGAAGGGCGGTGCACGACTGCTGGCTGCGCCGGGCTCGGGCATCAGGACCATCGCCGACCTGAAGGGCAAACGGGTCGGCGTCACGCGCGGCGGCATCCAGGAGATCCTGCTCGCGGCCGAGCTCGGCAAGAACAACATGACGTTCTCGGACCAGCCGGGCAAGGACGTGCAGCTCACCTATCTCAACTACCCCGACCTCAACCAGGCGCTGCTCGGCAAGAATCTCGACGTCATCATGCAGACCGAGCCGCAGTCGTCGCAGGCCATCAACGGCGGCTTCGGCGTCGAGATGATGAAGCCGTACGACACGCCCATCGGCTCGCCGGTGCGCACGCTGGTGATGACCGAGAAGTTCTACAAGGAAAAGCCCGAGCTCGCGCAGAAGTTCATGAACTGCTTCGTGATGGCCACCAAGACCTTCATCGACGATCCGAAGGTGGCGTCGAAGTACGTGCGCGAGACGCTGTTCAAGGGCCAGGTCAGCGAAGCCGACTTCGACGCGGCGATCGGCAATGCGCCGTACAGCTACGACATCACGCCCGAGCACCTGCAGGTCACCGGCGACACGATGGCGAAGTACGGCGTCGGCAAGTTCGCGAAGGGTCCGACGGCGACCGAATACGTCAAGACCGACCTGCTCGAGAAGGCGAAGGTCGCCAACGGGATCCGGTGACGGGCGAGCTCGGCGACGAGGCGCGAAGGTCGTCGCAGCGACGGCCGGGACCCGCTCAGGCAGTCGGGTGAGTCTTCGAATCGGGTCCTGGCTCGCACTGGAACAGCATCGCTCCGCGGCCCGTGCCGCATCGCTCACCGCGTTGCTTACCGCATCGCTTTCCGCATCGCTTTCCGCATCGTTCCTCGCTCGCCGCGTCTCCCGCGCCCCGCCATTCCTCGTGCTCGCCGTCCCCGGACCGCTTCGCTCATGACGATCCACTCCCGTCCCTCCTGGAAGACCTGGCTCGAAGGCGCGATCGTGCCGATCGTGCTGATCGCACTGTGGCAGGCCGTCGTCTCGCTCGGCTGGGTCAATCCCAAGGTCCTGCCGTCGCCCGCCGCGGTCGTCGTGCGCTGGTGGCAGTACCTGATGCCGATGGAAGCCTACGACCCGGCCACGATGTCGCGCGTCAAGTGGTGGTTCTCGGGCGAGATGCTGGGCGACGCGGCCGGCAGCCTGTACCGCGTCGTCGTCGGCTTCGTGCTCGGCACCGTGCTGGCGCTGCCGCTCGGCCTCGCGATGGGGGCGATGCCGCGCGTGCTGCGGCTGATGAGCCCGCTGATGCAGGTGCTGCGGCCGATCCCGCCGATCGCCTACATCCCGCTGTCGATCCTGTGGTTCGGCCTCGGCAACCCGCCGGCCGTGTTCCTGATCGTCATCGGCGCCTTCTTCCCGGTGCTGATGAACACGATCGCCGGCGTGCTCGCGGTCGACGGCATCTACCTGCGCGCGGCGCGCAACCTGGGCGCCAGCCGCCTGACCATCTTCCGGCGCGTGATCCTGCCGGCCGCGACGCCGTACATCCTGGCCGGCATGCGCATCGGCATCGGCACGTCGTTCATCGTCGTCATCGTGTCGGAGATGATCGCCGTCAACAACGGCCTCGGCTTTCGCATCCTCGAGGCGCGCGAGTACTTCTGGTCGGACAAGATCATCGCCGGCATGCTGACCATCGGCCTGATCGGCCTCGCGATCGACATCGCGATGAACAAGACCAACACCTACCTGCTGCGCTGGCATCGCGGGCTGGAGCAATGAGTCCGCCCCGCGCGTCGGCCGACCCCGATCGACGAGGCGGCTGCGCATGAGCGCCCCGCCCCGGACCGCGCCACCGTCCGCCGACGCGACGGCGATCCGCATCGCGGGCGTCGACAAGCGCTTCGAGACGCCGGGTCGCGAGGTGGTCGCGCTGAAGGGCATCGACCTCGACATCGCGACCGGCGAGTTCGTCTGCCTGCTCGGGCCGTCGGGCTGCGGCAAGTCGACGCTGCTGAACGCCATCGCCGGTTTCTCGCCGCCGTCGGCCGGCACCATCACGGTCGACGGCCGCCCCGTGACCGGGCCGGGACCCGACCGCGGCATGGTGTTCCAGGAGTACGCGCTGTTCCCGTGGATGACCGTCGAGGCCAACGTCGGCTTCGGGCTCCAGATCAAGGGCATGGCGAAGGTCGAGCGACAGGCGCGGGTCGCGGCGCTGCTCGCGATGCTCGGCCTCGCCGACTTCGCCGATCGCTTCCCGAAGGACCTGTCGGGCGGCATGCGCCAGCGCGTGGCGATCGCGCGGGTGCTGGCGATCGACTCGCCGATCCTGCTGATGGACGAGCCGTTCGGCGCGCTCGACGCGCTGACCCGCCGCTCGCTGCAGGACGAGCTGGTCAAGATCTGGGCGCAGCTGCAGAAGACGATCGTGTTCGTCACGCACAGCATCGAGGAGTCGATCTATCTCGCCGACCGCATCGTCGTGATGACCTATCGGCCCGGCACCGTGAAGCGCGACCTCCGCGTGACGATGCCGCGGCCGCGCGATGCCAGCGCGCCGGCGTTCAACGCGTTGAAGCGCGAGATCGGCGAGCTGGTCATGGCCGAGCAGCAGCGCCACGAGGCAGCCGAGCGCGTCGGCCTGACGTCCGACTGACCTCACGCGCCGGCGCGACGTCGGAGCGCCCTGCTTCCCGATCGTCCGTCGGGTCGGCTCGCCCGGCTGCTCGACGATGCG
>CAHJXF010000372.1 GCA_903644065.1 Betaproteobacteria bacterium | reverse complement strand
CGCGGCGCCGCCATCGGCCGGCGGGCCGAGCGCCGCTGTCGCTTCGACTCCGAGTTCGCCTGCGGTGCAGCGTTCGCAGCGCACCGTGGGTCTGCAGGTGCCGGCCAGCCCCAGCATCATCGGCGGCACCGCGGGGGCCACCGCGCCGGACATCGTCGTGCCCGCGTCGACCACGGTGGTCCCGCAGGGATCCAACGTCGTCGGCATCGATGCGCCGGCAGCGACCGAAGATCGCGGCGCGACGTCGCTGCTGAACGGCGCCCGCACCGTCGTCGCGGCCGATCCAGCGCAACCGATCGACGCGGTGACCGCGGCCGTGCGCGACTGGACGCGGTCGCGCTCGACCACCGCCGAGGACCTGCGCATCCGCATCGACGGCGACACCGCCGTCGCGCGCTTTCGCGAAGCCACGCCACCGGCGACGACGGCCGGGACCCGGCGTGCGCTCGAACTGAAGCGCAGCGGGACGACGTGGACGGTGCTCGGCGAGCGCGACTCGTGAAGCGGCGGCACGGCGCAGCGGCGGCATTCGTCATCGCGGTGGCGGCGATGGCGGCGATGGCCGCGACCGGCATCGCGCAAGCCGCCGGCATCGCGAGAGCGCAGGTGGCGCTCGACACCAGCGCGGGCCGCATCGTGGTCGAGCTCGATCCCGAGCACGCACCGGTCACCACGCGCAACTTCCTGCGCTACGTCGAGGAAGGTCACTACGACGGAACGCTGATCCATCGTGTCGTCGAGAGCTTCGTCATCCAGGGCGGTGGTCTCGCGACGTCGATGGACGAGAAGCCGACGCACGAGCCGATCGTCAACGAGGCGCGGAACGGTCTCTCGAACGTCGCCGGTTCGCTGGCGATGGCCCGCGAGAGCGCGATCGACTCGGCCACCGCGCAGTTCTTCATCAACGTCGCCGACAACCAGCGTCTCGACCACGTCGACGTGCCGCCCGAAGGCGTGACCGTGCTGCGTCGCGGCCAGCCGGTCTTCATCGCGCCGACCGAAGCCGACCGCGTGTTCGGCTACGCGGTGTTCGGGCGCGTGGTCGACGGCATGGACGTGGTCGAACGCATCCGCCACGTCGCGGTCGGAACCGTCGAGCACGGCGAGACCTACGAGAACGTCCCCGTCGAGGCGATCGTCATCCGGAAGGCAGCGCTGCTGCCGTCCATCCCACCCAATCACTGAGAAAGCGCATGGCAGACAACCAGCAAGTCAGGCTCCACACCAACCACGGCGAGATCACGATCGAGCTCGATGCCGACAAGGCGCCGAAGAGCGCGGCGAACTTCGTCGCCTACGTGCAGAAGGGCCACTACGACGGCACCGTGTTCCATCGCGTTATCAACGGCTTCATGGTGCAGGGCGGCGGCTTCGCGCCCGGCATGAAGCAGAAGCCCACCGACGCCACCATCGTCAACGAGGCCGACAACGGGTTGAAGAACGACAAGTACACGGTCGCGATGGCGCGCACCAACGATCCGCACTCGGCCAGCGCGCAGTTCTTCATCAACGTCGCCGACAACGAGTTCCTCAACCACATGGCGCCCACGTCCACCGGCTGGGGCTACTGCGTGTTCGGCAAGGTGACGGCGGGCGAGGACATCGTCGACAAGATCAAGGCCGTCAAGACCGGACGGGCCGGCGGGCACCAGGACGTGCCGGTCGACGACGTCGTAATCGAACGCGCCGAAGTCGTCTGAACGACGCACGGCCGGACCCGGTGCCACGCTCCGACGCGGTGTTCGCGTCGGACGTGCACCTGTCGCCAGACCATCCCGCCACCACCGAAGCGTTCCTGCGCTTCGTCGACACGCTGGTCGACGGACGGACCGACCGCTTCTTCGTCCTCGGCGACCTGTTCGAGTACTGGGCCGGCGACGACGATCTCGACGATCCGCTCGCGGCCCGGGTGGTGCGGAGACTGCGCTCGCTCGCCGACGGCGGCATCGACGTCGCCTTCATGGCGGGCAACCGCGACTTCCTGATCGGTCCGGCGTTCGCCGCCGCGGCGGGCCTGCGGCTGCTGCCCGACCCGTGCCTCGTCCGCATCGGTGCGGTCGACCTGCTGCTGTCGCATGGCGACGCGCTGTGCGTCGACGACGTGGACTATCAGCGTTTCCGCTCGATGGTGCGCCGGCCCGAGTGGCAGCGCGACTTCCTCGACAAGCCGCTGGCCGAACGCCGCGACACGATCGCCGGCGTGCGGCGGCACAGCGAAGCGGCCAAGCGCGGCAAGGTCGCGGCGATCATGGATGTCAATCAGGCCGCCGTGGCGACGCTGCTCGCCGACCATCCGGAAGCCGTGCTGATCCACGGCCATACCCATCGGCCGACGCGCCATGCGGTGGAGCTGGACGGCGGTCGCCGCGAACGCTGGGTGCTGACCGACTGGGACGCGGAGGCGACGCCGCCGCGAAGCGGTGGACTGGCGCTGCGCGACGGACGGATCGTCGAGCTCGCCTGACCGACGACGGTCAGTCCACCATCTCGTTCAGCCGGCGCGCGTCGAAGCCCGCGTCTCCGCGGCACTCGTCGGGACAGGCGCCCAGAGCATCGAGCGCTGCGGCCATCGCCTCGACCTTGGCGGTGAGTTCGGCCGTGTGGTCGATCAGGCCATGCAACGCGATCGACAGCGGGTCGTCGGCATTGGCCGTGACGGCGTAGGCCGAGAAACCCATCCGCGCTGCGCTCTGCTCACGTCGCTGCGCGGCGGATTCGGTGATGATCCGCGCCGGAATGCCGATGGCGGTCGCTCCTGCCGGCACCTCGCGCAGGAGCACCGCGTTGGCACCGACGCGTGCGTTCTCGCCGACCGTGAAGGGACCGAGCACCTTCGCGCCGGCGCTGACGACCACCCCGCGATGCAGCGTCGGATGGCGCTTGCCGACGTTCAGCGACGTGCCGCCGAGTGTGACGCCCTGATAGATCGTGCAGTCGTCGCCGACCTCGGCCGTCTCGCCGATCACGACGCCGAGGCCGTGATCGATGAACACGCGACGACCGATGGTGGCGCCCGGGTGGATCTCGATGCCGGTGAGGAAGCGCGCCCAGGCCGACAGCCAGCGCCCGAGCCACCGCCAGCCGCCGGTCCAGCAGCGGTGCGCGATGCGATGCAGGAACAGCGCATGGAGGCCGGGGTAGCAAGTGAGAACTTCCCACGTGCTGCGCGCGGCAGGGTCGCGTTCGCGAATGGCCGCGATGTCTTCGGAGAGGCGCTTGAACATCGAGCCATTCTAGTGGCGGGCGCGAAAATGTGCCGGACGTCGCTTCGAGCCGATGGACCGACGCGAGCGACGCGCGCGGCACGCCATCGCACCGCCTGCCCGAGGCGCTGGAGGTTGCGAGGGCGCGTACACCGTTCCGTCCATCAGTCGTCGAGCACTGCGGCTCCGCACGGCGCGATCGACGTGCCATCGCCCGTGGCGCGACGCGACCACCGCGCCCACCGCCAGCACGCCCGACGCAGCGCCG
>CAHJXF010000371.1 GCA_903644065.1 Betaproteobacteria bacterium | reverse complement strand
CGGTGCGCGCACGCCATTCCGAGCGGCCGCTTCCGCTTCCACTTCGCGCGCCTCGCGCGTCGCACGCCGTGACGCGCCGGCGGCGAACCAGCCACGCGCCGCACGCTCCCAGCGATCCAGGTACGAGTAGATCACCGGCACCACGACCAGCGTCAGCAGCGTCGACGTCAGCACGCCGCCGATGATCGCGCGACCCATCGGCGCCTGCTGCTCGCTGCCTTCGCCGAGCCCGATGGCGAGCGGCAGCATGCCGAACACCATCGCCGCGGTGGTCATCAGGATCGGCCGCAGGCGCACCTGGCCGGCCTCTAGCAGCGCGTCGACGCGCGACAGGCCCTCGCGCTGGCGCTGGTTGGCGAAGTCGACCAGCAGGATGGCGTTCTTCGTCACCAGCCCCATCAGCATGATGAAGCCGATGATCGAGAACAGGTTCAGCGTGGTGTGCGTCAGCAGCAGCGCGAGCAGCACGCCGATCAACGAGAACGGCAGCGCGGCCATGATCGCCACCGGCTGCAGCAGGCTGGCGAACTGCGACGCCAGGATCAGATAGATGAACACGATGGCGAGCACCAGCGCGCCGCCGGCCGCCGCCGCCGACTCGTCCTGGTTCTGCTGCTGGCCGCCGACGTCGAAGCGATAGCCGGCGGGCAACGAGGACTCGCGCGCGGCCACCAGCTTCTGCACCTCCTTGCCGACGTCGCCCGCGGGCCGGTTCTGCACGTTGGCGTAGATCGCCTGGCGGCGTTGCAGGTCCTGGCGCTTGATCACCTGGGGACTGTCGGACGGCGAGATGGTCGCCACCTGCCGCAACGGCACGAGCTGCGGCACGATCATCCCGTTGGCGTCGGTCATCGTCTTGCCGGTGGTCAGCAGCAGGTCGCCGATGTCCGACGCGACCGAGCGGCCCGACTTCGGCAGCTGCACGTTGACCTCGTAGTTCTGGCCGTCGGACGCGAGCCAGTAGCCGGCGGTCTCGCCGGCCACCAGCGGCCGCAACGCGGCGCCGATGCGCTGCACCGACAGGCCGAGGTCGCTCGCCACGTCGCCGTTGGGGCGGATCGACAGCGCCGGCGTGCCGGGCTTCAGGCTGGTCTCGAGGTCGACGATGCCGGGAATCCTGCCGATCTGCGCGGCCAGGTCGGTCGTGATCTCGTTCAGCTTGCCGACGTCGGGACCGAGGATGGCGATGAAGACGGCCTGGTTGAAGCCGATCGACAGCGTCACGCCGGGGATGCTGGCGACGCGGTCGCGGATCGCCTGCTCGATCTCCTTTTGCGATCGCAGGCGCTCGCCGCGCGGCTTCAGCTTCAGCTGGATGCGCACCGACGTGCGGTCCTCGCCGAACACGCTGACGTCGGTGGCGAGGACTTCGGGCAGGTCGGCGATGGCGGCCTCGACCTGGCGCGACTTCGAGTCGGCGTACTCGAGGCTCACGCCGGGCGGCGTGGTGAGTTTCAGCGAGATCCAGCTCTGGTCGACATCGGGGATGAACTCGCTGCCGATGCTGCCCGAGCCGAGCAGCGCGAAGGCCGCGACGAACGAGCCGAACGCGGTCCATAGCACGAGGCCGCGCGGCGTGACCGCACCGACGCCGCGATACAGGCGCGGCGTCCAGGCCCCCTGCCATGCGCTGAGCGGCCGCGGCGCGAAGCGCAGCGCGTCGATCACGGCGAGTATCGCGAAGATCGGCACGCAGAGCAGCGCGAGCAGCCAGTGGACCGGCGGCCAGAAGCGGAACACGCGGGCGCCGAAGGTCCAGCCGAGCAGCCGCCCGTACACGCGATGCATCCACTGCACGAAACGCTCGAAGCCGTCGAGCACCGCGCGGAGCGGCCGGAAGCGCAGCAGCCGCGACTGCTCGGCCGGGTCGTGCCACAGCGACGACAGCATCGGGTCGAGCGTGAACGACACGAACAGCGACACCAGCACGGCCGCGGTGACGGTGATGCCGAAGGCGAAGAAGAACTTGCCGACGATGCCGCTCATGAACGCCACCGGCACGAACACCGCGACGATCGCGAACGTGGTAGCCATCACCGCGAGGCCGATCTCGTTGGTGCCGTCTTCCGCCGCCTGCCGATGGCTCTTGCCCATGTGCAGGTGACGCACGATGTTCTCGCGGACCACGATCGCGTCGTCGATCAACAGGCCGATGCACAGCGACAGCGCCATCATCGTCATGAAGTTCAGCGTGAAGTGGAACATGTTCAGCACGATGAACGTCGACATCACCGCGATCGGCAGCGTCAGTCCGGTGATGATGGTCGAGCGCCAGCTGCGCAGGAACAGGAACACGATCAGCACCGTCAGCAGGCCGCCCTCGAGCAGCGTGTGCTTGACGCCGTCGAGCGAACGCTCGACCCAGTCGGAGTTGGCGTACAGCTCGCGGATCTCGACGCCGGGCGGCAGGCGCTTCGCCAGCCGGGCCACCGCGCTCTTCACGGCCACGCCGGTCTCGACGATGTTGGCGTCCTGGATCTTGAAGACCTGCACCGACAGCGCGGGCTGGCCGTCGTTGCGACCGATCGACTGGGCCTCCTGTTCGCCGTCGGCGACGGTCGCGACCTGGCTCAGGAACACCGGCGCGTCGCCCACGCCCGACGAGCCGAGCGAGCTGATGCCGACGTTGCCGCCGCGCCGCGCGACGATGATGCGGCCGAAGTCCTCGACGTTGCGGAGCTTGCCTTCGACCCGCACCAGCGTCTCGTTGCGCGCATTGCTGATCAGCCCGGCCGGCACGTCCTGGTTGGCCTGGCGGATCGCGTCCATCACCTGGTCGACGCCGACGCCGTACGACGCCATGCGCCGCGGATCGATCTGGATCTGGACCTGCCGCGTCGTGCCGCCCGCGTACTGCACGCGGCCCACGCCCGGCGCCTTTTGCAGCTCCTTGACGACGACCTGGTCGACCAGCGTCGTCAGGTCGCGGAGACTGCGCGGCGACGGTCCCGGCAGCGCCCGCACCGACAGCGACACCACCGGCTGCTCGTTCTCCTGGTCCTGGCGGTTGATCAGCGGATCCTTCGCGTCCTTGGGGAACGCGGAGCGCACCTGCGCGATGCGGTCGCGCAGGTCCTGCGTGGCCTTCGGCACGTCGGCGTCGAGCTGGAACTCGATGTAGCTCTGCGAGATGCCTTCCCACGAGTTGGAGCGGATCTTCTTGACGCCCGAGATCGTGTTGACCGCGTTCTCGATCGGCTTCGTGATGTCGTTCTCGATGGCTTCCGGCGACGCGCCCGGGTACTGCACGGTGACCGTGAACACCGGATTGCTGATGTCGGGCAGCTGCTCCACGCCGAGCCGCTGGTACGACACGATGCCGAGCACGACGAGCGCCACCATCACCATCGTCGCGAAGACGGGGTTGTTGATCGAGACCTTGGTCATCCACATGGTGCGTTCCCGGTTCTGCTGCCGCACGGCCACTGGCCGCGCCGGTCGATCGTCGACGCGATGCGCGTCACGGTGCGGGCGGCTC
>CAHJXF010000370.1 GCA_903644065.1 Betaproteobacteria bacterium | reverse complement strand
GCACCTGGCGGATCGCGGCCAAAACTTTTTTCGGCACTTCATGCTTCATGATGTAACCGCGGCCGCCGGCACGCAGCCGGCCGAGGCCTGAGCGTCCATCGCGTGCTCAGGCGAGCGTCCACGCGTCGCCCGGCTCCAGCGCGAGAAAGGAGTCCGCTGGTCGCCCCCGCCGCACCAGTTCCGCCTGCAGCGCGTGGCGCGGCGCGGTCCGCGACTCGTCGGTGAGGCGGAACGTGCCCCAGTGCACGCCGAGCGCCTGCCGCGCGCCGCAGTCGATCTGGATCTGCACGGCTTCGGCCGGATCGACGTGTTGCGGCTGCATGAACCAGCGCGGCGCATAGGCCCCGATCGGCAGGATCGCGACGTCGAGCGGCGGATGACGGTCCTTCATCGCGCGGAAGATCGCGCCGCTGCCGTAGCCCGTGTCGCCGGCATCGTAGAGACAGCCCGCCGGGGTCTCGACGACGAAGCCGCACCACAGCGCCATGCGGCGGTCGTCGATGCGCCGCGACGACCAGTGGTTGGCGGGATGCAGCCACACCACGAAGCCCGATCCGAGGTCGACGCGTCCGCCCCAGTCCGCGGTCTCGACGCGGATGTCGGGAGCGGTGCGATGGATCACCGCGTCGTTGCCGAGCGGCGCGACGATGCGCGGACGGTGCCGCGACCACAGCGTCCGCAGCGTCGCGATATCGAGATGGTCGTAGTGGTTGTGCGTCAGGAGCACGACGTCGATCGGCGGCAGGTGCTCGAGCGCGACGCCCGGCGGATTGACGCGGCGCGGACCGGCCCACGTCAGCGGACTGGCGCGATCCGACCACACCGGGTCGACGAGGAAGTTGAGCCCGGCCGCCTGGATCAGCACGGTGGCATGCCCGACCATCGTCACCGTGAGGCCGTCGACCCGCGTCGCGGGCACGACGGTGCGACCGGGCACCCGCGACGGCCAGGCCGAGCGCTCGCCGTCGAAGCGCCAGCGCAGCAGGTCGACGAGGCTGCGGTCGGTATTCGGATGGTCGGGATTGAAGAAGCGCGTGCCGTCGAAGTGATCGGAGGGCGGGCCGCGGTAGTAGCGGTTGGTGGTCATGGCGTCTTATACGACAGGCGGTTGGCGGAACCGCAGATCGGTCGAAGCGCGCCGTGCCGCCCACGCTATCGTCGAAGGCCGTCGCGCGATGCCCGCGCCGTCCGTCCACCGCCAGTTCGAGCGGGCGACGCCGTCTCCGTGCGCGGGCCGGCACCGCGGCGCCGGCCCCTGCGGTCGGCAGCTTCTGCCGGTGCAGGGCCGGGCGCATCGCGTCGTTCGGGTCCGCCGGGTCCGGATGCGACACCCGTTCGAATCGCTCGCCTCGAGTCGACCGGTGGGCCGGGCACGCGGCGTGCGGTGGATCGCGCGAGAGCCGACGTCCGTCGGCACGATCGAGCCTGAGAGATCCTTCCACGATGACCGTCGTCCAAGAGAGTGAGCCCATCCAGATCGAAGCCTTCGATCTCCGCCACGGCATCGCCAGCAATCGTCCGACCCTGCATCGCGCGATCTCCCGCGAGGTGCGCGACGGCATCGACATGGCGCGGCTGGTCGGCAAGCCGCACGTCTTCGGCCGCTTGAAGGAGCTGCGGAACGGCTTCCTGGTGGAACCCATCGGCACGATGACGTTGCAGCCGGGCGGCCGGGTGAGCGGCTACGGCCATCACAACGAGGGCAGCTGGATCGAGTACGGCCACAGCCCGGTCGCCGCGTCGGCGGCGTTCGCGTTCGTCACGGCGCACAACCACTGGATTCCCAGCTCGACCTGGGTCCAGTCGATGGGCGAGATCCCGATCGGCTATTTCTGCGACGAGCCCGAGGCGAGCGCGGCGCTCACCCGGCTGTGCCTGATTCCCCACCAGCCGTCGACCGATGCCACCGGCGTCATCTACCTCGTCGCATCGTGCCTGTCGTTCTACCAGCGCACGGTGCCGGTGCTGCTCGCCCAACTGTTCGACGAAGGCGTCCCGCCGGAGCGCATCAAGGTCGTGGTCAACGGCTGTACCGAGAACGCCGACCGGACGATCGACGGCATCGACTACGCGTTCAGCACCCACGACGCCTGGGAATACAGCACGTTGTTCGAAGCGCCGCTCCGCTGGCAATTCGAGTACGCCTTCCTGATGCACGACACCAACGTGATCTATCCGGGCTTTCGTCGCAGCGTCGAGTCGTTCAATCGCCATCTGCCGTGGGACCACCTGCCCGCCTCGCCGCTCGCGCGTTGCCTGCTCGGCCTCTACTCGCACGACTTCCTGATGGAGCTCAACGGCTGGCTGCGCAGCATCGACCACATCTCGAAGAAGGAAGGCGTGATCGCCGAAGCCGGCGCCGAGATCCTGTTGCGCGCCCGCTCGGCGATGGTGATCGGCGACCACGAGCGCAACGGCGCGGCGCGAGCGGCCGAGTGGGGCGAGCTGGTCGACCAGTTCAACACCGGGACGCCGCGGGTGCGGCGCTCGTTCCCGGCGATCAAGCTCAACAAGTTCATCCACGCCGGACCGGCCAATCCGTCGCACCTGTAGCGGCGCGACGGACACCGGTCAGGTGAGCCGGAACTCCAGCGTGCCGAGCTTCTCGATGCGCGTGGCGACGACGTCG
Source organism: Betaproteobacteria bacterium (assembly GCA_903644065.1). Lineage (GTDB taxonomy): Bacteria > Pseudomonadota > Gammaproteobacteria > Burkholderiales > Burkholderiaceae_D > CAHJXF01. Next base: position 857 of record CAHJXF010000370.1, on the reverse strand, counting down.
CCGGGCTTCAGCCACACCTGCTTGTCCTTCGGGTAGCCGAGGATCACGCCTTCGGGCGTGCCGGTGAAGATCAGGTCGCCGGGCCGCAGCGTCATGCGCTGCGAGATGAAGCTGACCAGCGTCTTGCAGTCGAAGATCATGTTCCTCGTGTTAGACGACTGGCGCACTTCGCCGTTGACGCGCGTCTCGATGTCGAGTTGCGTCGGGTCGACCTGGTCTGCGGTGACCAGCCACGGCCCCACCGGTCCCCAGCCGTCGCCGGCCTTGCCGGCCATCCACTGGCTGGTCTCGAGCTGCGTGTCGCGGGCCGAGAAGTCGTGCCCGGTGGCGTAGCCGAACACGTACGACAGCGCGTCGGCCTCGCTGACATCGCGCGCGGTGCGGCCCATCACGATGACGAGCTCGCCTTCGTAGTCGAACTTCTTGGCGACCTTCTCGGTGGACACGCTGATGGTGCCGCCGTGGTGATTGAGCGCCGAGTTGAACTTGTTGAACAGGATCGGCACCGGCGGCAGCTTCTCGCCGGACTCGGCCACGTGCGAGCGGTAGTTGAGTCCGATGCAGACGATCTTCTCGGGGGCCAGCACGCACGGGCCGAACTGCGCATCGGCCTCCGCGACGAACAGCGCGTCCGTCCCCGCGGTCTTCGCGCGGGCCAGCAGCTTCGACAGCGCCGAGCGATCGCCGCGACCCTGGATCAGGTCGTCCATCGTCGTCGGCGCGCCGCTCCGGAAGCGGGCCTCCGCCGCGGCCACGTCGAGGATGCGACCGTCGTCGCGAACGCCGAGGCCGAGGCCGCGCGGCGTCGCCAGGGTCGCGAAGGTCATGCCGGTCGGCAAGGGTTGCGGGCGGGTCTC
>CAHJXF010000369.1 GCA_903644065.1 Betaproteobacteria bacterium | reverse complement strand
TCGTCGATGTCGTCGCGATCCTGGTCGTCGTCGAGCGCGTCGCCTTCGTTGTCGTCGCCTTCGTTGTCGTCGCCTTCGTTGTCGTCCCCGATTTCGTCGCGCTCCTCGTCGTCGCGACCGGCATCGGTGCCATGCCCTCCGTCGCCCGCGTCATCCGGCAAGCGCGGCCAGCCAGCCGAGTCCCGCCTCGGTCACCGCCGCCGGCTTGTATTCGCAGCCGATCCAGCCGTCGTAGCCGATGCGGTCGAGGTACGCGAACAGCCACGGATAGGCGATCTCGCCGGTGCCGGGCTCGGCGCGACCCGGGTTGTCCGCGACCTGGATGTGCGCGATCTGCGGCAGGTACTTCTCGATGGTGGCCGCGAGCTCGCCCTCCATGCGCTGCATGTGATAGACGTCGTACTGGATGAACGCGTTGTCGGCGCCGACCTCGGCCAGCAGCGCGGCCGCCTGCGCCGTGCGGTTGCAATAGAAACCCGGTACGTCGTAGGTGTTGACCGACTCGATCAGCAGCTTCAGGCCGGCCCGCTTCAACGCCGCCGCGGCGAAGCCCAGGTTGTCGACGAACGTGTCGTGCGCCCTCGCCTCGTCGCCGGCCGAGGCCTTGCCGGCCAGGCAGTTGAGCTGGTCCACGCCGAGCGCCTGCGCGTACTCGACCGCTCGCGCGACGCCGCCACGGAACTCGTCGACGCGGTCGGGCAGGCAGGCGATGCCGCGATCGCCGTTCTCCCATGTGCCGGCCGGCAGGTTGTGCAGCACCAGCGTCAGGTCATGGTCCTCGAGCCGCAGCTCGATCTGGTCGGCCGGGAAGGCATACGGGAACTGCAGCTCGACGGCCTCGAAGCCGGCGCGGGCGGCCCGTTCGAAGCGGTCGAGGAAGGGCACCTCGTCGAACATCATCGAGAGATTGGCGGCGAAGCGGGGCATGGGTTCTCCTGACGTCGGTTATTCGAGCAGCCCGGCCATCTCGAGCCCCTGCCGGCCCTCGGGGTGGCGGCAGTCGATGTCCTCGAACTCGTTGATGCGGTCGATCTCGGTGCCCATCGCGATATTGGTCACCTTCTCGAGGATCACCTCGACGACGACGGGGACCCGATACTGCCGGGCCATCGCGCGCGCCTCGGTCAGCGCGGCGCCGATCCGTTCCGGATCGACCACGCGCAGCGCCTTGCAGCCGAGCCCCTGCACCACGGCCTGGTGATCGACGCCGTAGCTCTTGAGCGCGCCGTCCTCGACGTTCTGGTTCTCGAACGCGAGCTGCACGCAGAAGTCCATCTCGAAGCCGCGCTGGCTCTGCCGGATCAGCCCGAGATAGCTGTTGTTGACCAGCACGTGCACGTAAGGCAGGCGGAACTGCGCGCCGACCGCGAGTTCTTCGAGCATGAACTGGAAGTCGTAGTCGCCCGACAGGCCGACGACGGTGCGCGTCGGGTCGGCCGCCACCACGCCGAGCGCGGCGGGCATGGTCCAGCCGAGCGGCCCGGCCTGGCCGCAGTTGATCCACTGCCGCGGCCCGAAGACGTTGAGGAACTGCGCGCCGGCGATCTGCGACAGCCCGATCGTGGTGACGTAGATCGTGTCGCGCGGAAAGACCCGGTTCATCTCCTCGTAGACCCGCATGGGCTTGATCGGCGTCTCGGTGTAGTGGGTCTTGCGATGCATCAGCTTCTTGCGTTCGGCGCAGCGGGCCGACCAGTCGCCGAAGTCCTTCAGCGCCCCCGTCGCCGCACGTTCGCGCGCCACCTGCACGAACAGCTCGAGCGCGGCGCGCGCGTCGCTGACGATGCCGAGCTCGGGGTTGAACACGCGCCCGATCTGGGTCGGCTCGATGTCGACGTGCACGAAGGTGCGACCCTGGCAGTACACCTCGGTGGAGCCGGTGTGGCGATTGGCCCAGCGGTTGCCGATGCCGAGCACGAAGTCGCTGGCCAGCATCGTCGCGTTGCCGTAGCGGTGCGCGGTCTGCAAGCCGCACATGCCGGCCATCAGCGGATGGTCGTCGGGGATGGTGCCCCAGCCCATCAGCGTCGGGATCACCGGCACGCCGACCAGCTCGGCGAACTCGACCAACAGGTCGCTGGCGTCGGCGTTGACGATGCCGCCGCCCGCGACGATCAGCGGCTTCGACGACGCCGTCAGCAGGTCGAGCGCGCGCTCGATCTGCCTGCGCGTCGCGGCCGGCTTGTAGACCGGCAGCGGCTCGTAGGTGTCGATGTCGAACTCGATCTCGGCCATCTGCACGTCGAACGGCAGGTCGATCAGCACCGGGCCGGGCCGCCCCGAGCGCATCAGGTGGAAGGCCTGCTGGAACGCGCGCGGCACCAGCGCCGGCTCGCGCACGGTCACGCTCCACTTGGTCACCGGCTTCGAGATGGACTCGATGTCGACGGCCTGGAAGTCCTCCTTGTAGAGCCGCGCCCGCGGCGCCTGGCCGGTGATGCACAGGATGGGGATGCTGTCGGCGATGGCCGAATAGAGCCCGGTGATCATGTCGGTGCCGGCCGGCCCGCTGGTGCCGATGCAGACGCCGATGTTGCCGGCCGCGGCCCGCGTGTAGCCCTCGGCCATGTGCGACGCGCCCTCCACGTGGCGCGCCAGGATGTGCCCGATCGAGTCGCGCTCGCGCAGCGCCGCGTAGAGCGGGTTGATCGCGGCGCCGGGCACGCCGAAGGCCATCGTCACGCCTTCCTTCTCCATCACCCGCACTGCGGCCATCGCGGCTTTCATCTTCGTCATGGTGGTCTCCGGTCTGCGATCGATTCGATGGCTCGCATCGTGTGCGGGGCGCCCGCTCGGCGGAAGCCGTCGCCGGCGCATTTGACTTATTCCGGATCGGAATACCATGCGCGATCTGCACGTCGCCGCTTCGCACGTCGCCGCTTCGCACATCGCCGCTTCGCACGTCGCCGCTTCGCACGTCGCCGCTTCGCACGTCGCCGCTTCGCGGACCGCCGCTTCGCTCACGGCCGGCTCACTCACGGCCGTCGCAGTCACTACCGTCCCGCTCGCATGGACCGCATCCAGGGCATCCGTCTCTTCATCCGCGTGGTCGACCTCGGCTCGTTCAGCAAGGCCGCGGCCGACCTCGGCATCGGGCAGCCGTCGGCGACCAAGCTGGTCGCGCAGCTCGAGGCGCGGCTCGGCTCGCGGCTGCTGCATCGCTCCACGCGCGGCGTCTCGCCGACCGAGATCGGCCAGCTCTACTACGCCAAGTGCAAGCTGATCGCGCACCACGTCGACGAGGCCGAGTCCGTCGCCGCGCTGATGCAGTCGCAGGTGCGGGGCGGCCTGCGGGTCAGCACGTCGGTGGCGTTCGGGCGGCGCGTGCTGGTGCCGCTGGTGCTGCGCTTCATGGCGCGCCATCCGAGGCTGCAGATCGACCTGAGCTTCGAGGATCGTCACGTCGATCTCGTCGAACAGGGGATCGACGTCGCGATCCGCATGGGTCCGCTCGCCGACTCGTCGCTCGGGTCGCGCTTGCTCGGCGTCAATCCGTGGGTGGTCGTGGCC
>CAHJXF010000368.1 GCA_903644065.1 Betaproteobacteria bacterium | reverse complement strand
GATCTTCAGGTGGTCGCCGCGGTCTGCTCGGTCGCCGCCGCCTTTCGCGGCGAGCGCTGCAGCGACGCGCAGAGCGCCCCGAGCAGCACGTAGCCGGCGGCGAGCGCGAAGACGAGGCGCGGCGTCGTGGCGTCCGGGATCGACAGCCGCCCGTCCGGATACGGCGAATGGATCAGGCCCACCAGCGTCAGCCCGGCCGCGATCACGGACAGCCAGGCGGCCGCCACCATGCGGCGGTCGATCACCCACACCAGCCAGGTGGCCCAGATCATCGCGGTGACGATGAAGCCGTTGCCGAGCATCGTCAGCACGGTGAGGTCGCGCTGCGTTGCGGCCGGCAGGGTCGTCGTGTCGACGTGCGCGGCGCCCAGCACGCCGCCCATCTGGATGTTGACCAGGTTGGCGATCACCGGGATCAGCGCCAGCGCGATGGCCTGCACGTGCTTGGGCTCGGACTCGTGCACCGCCTGCGCACTCATCTCGAGGCCGACGTAGACCAGGATCGGGACCACGATCGACTCGGGTAGCGCCGAGATCAATACGCCGATCAGCCCCGTCGCGGCGCCGATCGAGATGAACAGGCCGGTGGCCAACGTGTAGGCGGCGCGGCTGCCCATGCGCTTGTACGCCGGGTGCCCGATGTAGGGCGTGTTCTGCACCACGCCGCCGCACAGCGCGGCGCCGAGCGTGGCGATGCCCTCGACCAGCAACACCGTGCGCGTCGCGTAGCGATCGCCGGCCAGCGATGCCGACTCGGTGACGTCGATGCCACCGACCACGGTCAGGAACGCCGCGGGGATCGCCAGCGGGATGTACTTCCACGCGAGATCGAGGCCCCGGACGAAGCCGAGCGTCGGCCACGGCAGGTGCAGTCCGAAGGCGCCGCCGGTCGACAGGATGGCGGGCGGCTCGTAGCCGATCCAACGCGCCGCCGCGTAGGCGGCCAGCGCCACCACCACCGATGCGATGACGGCCGGCACGTTCCACGGCAGCCGGACGCCGCCCACCAGCGTCAGCAGGATCACGCCGAGGCCGACGAAGCCGCCGACCGGTTCGGCCATGATCTTCTGGAACGGGAAGAACATGATCAGCGCGACGCCCACCGCGCTGATCGCGCCGAGCAGCGCCGTCTTGGGCAGGATGCGGCGGATCGACTCGCCGAAGAAGGATGCGATCAGCTTGGCGACGCCCATCAGCACCAGCACGGCCATGCCGACCGCCCACGCCTCGTCGGCGTCGTGATGGCGCAGGAACGCCGGGCCGACGACGCCGAACGACAACGCGAACATCGACGGCGTGTCGATGCCGAGCGGCATCGCGCACACGTCGTGACGCCGCTCCTTCCTCGCCAGCCGGAACGCGAGCCAGGTGTAGATGCCGTCGCCGATCAGCACGCCCATCGCGGTGCCCGGCACCATGCGACCGAGCACGACGTCGGGCGGCATGCCGAAGACGCCGATCAGGATGCCGCTCATCGAGACCAGCAGCGCGAGGTTGTCGATCGACAGCGCGAAGAAGCCGTTGACGTCGCCGCGCGCGGCCCAGCGATAGCGGAAAGGTGGATTCATCGTTTCAGGAACGGTCGATCGACAAACGACGCTGCTGGACGAAGACCGCCCGGCCGTCGTCACGACAGTTTCTGCACCAGCGCGAAGCCGGCGAAGCACGCGACGAGTGCGCCGACCACGTGGGCGCCCGCGTGCGCCGCGGCCCAGCCTGGCCGGCCCGCCTGCAGCAACAGCATCGACTCGGCGGTGAAGGACGAGAAGGTGGTGAGACCGCCCATCAATCCGGGAATGAGGAAGATGCGCCACTGCGGCGACCAGTCCGGCCCGCCCTGGAACAGCGCCAGCACGATGCCGATGACGAAGCCGCCGGCGAGGTTGACCAGCAGCGTGCCGAGCGGCAGCGTCGGCAGCAGCGGATTGAGCAGGATCTGCGCCAGCCAGCGCAGCGTGGCGCCGAGCAGCGAGCCGGCGAACAGCGCCGCGAAGCCCGCCAGCGTGACGGCGCTCATCCGCTCGTTGCGACCGGGCGGCGGCAGCGTCGGGAGTGACGGCAGCGACGGCAGCGACGGCAGCGACGCACGCGGTCGTCGAGGCGGCGATCGATTCGACATCGGCGGCTCCTCGGGCACGGATGGCTGGAACAAATCATGGGGCCCGGTCCGGCGCCTGCCAGCGCATCGCCGCCCGGTCGTCGCTGGCGCGCGACTCGACCCAGCGTTCGCCGGCTTCGGTGGTCTCCTTCTTCCAGAACGGCGCGCGCGTCTTCAGGTAGTCCATCACGAAATCGCAGGCGGCGAACGCATCGCCGCGATGCGGCGCGCTGGCCGCCACGAAGACGATGCGATCGGTCGGCTGCAACGTCCCGTAGCGGTGGACGACGACGAGGCCGATCAGCGACCAGCGTTCGCCCGCCTCGGCCGCGATGGCCTCGAGCGCGCGCTCGGTCATGCCGGGATAGTGCTCGAGCGTCAGCGTGCCGACGCGTTCGCGGCGGCCGGCGACCTCGTTGTCGTCGCGCACCAGACCGGTGAAGCTGACGATCGCACCGACGTGCGGGCCGACCCGCATCCGCTCGAGTTCGAGGCCCGTATCGAAGTCGTCCGCCTGCACGCGAACCTCGATGCTTGCGACGCCTCTCGTGGAGCCGAGCGGGACGGCGTCGGCGTCGACCTGCACGCCGATGGACGCGTCGCCCTGCGCGTCGTCGCTCGTGTCAGCGTCCATCGCCCGGGTCTTCGTCCATCGGTTCATCCACCCGTGACCGGCGGGAAGAACGCGACCTCGGCCCCGTCTTCGATCGGCTGGTCGTCGCGCACCATCACCTGGTCGACCGCCGCGCGCACGCTGCGCCCTTCGGCCAAAGCCGTCGCCCACGCGCCACCGCGTTCCCGCAGCCAGGCACGGACGCGTGTCGTCGTATCCACGCCGTCGGGCAGTTCGCAGGTCTCTCGCTGCACGCCGACCGCTTCGCGCAAGCCGGCGAAGTAGAGCAGCGTCACGCGCATCGTCGGGTCCGGTCGTTCATCGATTCATGCCAACAGCGCCGCGAACGGCAGAAAGCGGACGAGGTCGCCCGGTGCGATGCGTCGCCCCGGCGGGTTCTCCAGCAACCCGTCGGCCCACACGGTGGACGTCAGCACGGCGGACCCCTGCTGCGCGAACAGGTCGAGGCCGCCGGCCGCGTTGACGCGCACGCGCAGATATTCCTGGCGTGGATCGGGGCGCGCCCACTCGAAGTCGGCGCGCATCGTGTAGGCGGTCGGCGCGACGTCCGCGACGCCCTGCATCCGCAACAGCAGCGGACGGACGAGGACCAGGAAGGTCACGAAGCCCGAGACCGGGTTGCCCGGCAGCCCGACGAACCAGGCGTCGCGCACCCGGCCGAACGCGAGCGGCTTGCCCGGCTTGATCGCGATGCGCCAGAAGTCGATGCGCCCCTCGGCCGCCACGGCCGGCCGGATGTGGTCCTCCTCGCCGACCGACACGCCGCCCGAGGTAACGATGCAG
>CAHJXF010000367.1 GCA_903644065.1 Betaproteobacteria bacterium | reverse complement strand
CCCGCGCACCTGCGCATGCGGCAGCGTCCGTCCCGCGTACGGGATCGCCACCGGCGTCTGCAGCAGGTTCATCACGCGCTCGATCGAGGCCATCGCGCAGTGCGCCTGGTGCGGCGTGCACGTGCCCGAGGGCCGGGCGCTGACCCTGCCGGACGGTCGCATCTACTGCTGCGAAGCGCATCGCGAAGCGGCGCGCGCCGCAGTCTCCACGGCGGACCGCAGCCGCTCGTGACACGAAGCTCGCGGCTCTTCCGATCGGCGCGTCGATGCTGCTGATCCCGCGCCGCACGCTGGTCGACCCGGGTCCTTCGTTCTGGACCTCGCTGCGCTACTTCTGCGTCACGCGGCTGGTCATCGCCGCGGTGCTGCTGGGCGCGTCGCTGTACAGCGGCGAGCGCATGTCGGTCGGCACCCAGGACCCGGCGCTGTTCGCGCGCACCGCGGTCACCTACGCGGTGCTGGCCGCGACCTTCGGCTACCTGGCCGCCACCCGCCAGCGGCACTTCTACCTGCAGCTCGGCGCGCAGCTGCTGATGGACGTCGTCGGCCTGACGCTGTTGATGAGCGCCTCGGGCGGCACCCGCAGCGGCCTCGGGCTGCTGATCCTGCTGCCGATCGCGGGCTCCGCGATCCTCAGTCCCGCTTCGCTGGCGATCGCGTTCGCGGCGCTGTGCTCGCTCGCCATCCTGGCCGAGACCATCTGGCGGGACGTGCGCTACGACGAGCCGTCGTCGAATCTCGTGCTGGCCGGCCTGTTCGGCGTCGCCAGCTTCGCGATCGCGATCGTGATGAACCGGCTCGCGGCGCGACTCATCGTGCAGGAGCGCATCGCGCGGCAGCGCGGCTACGACCTGCGGGCGCAGATCGAGATCAACCGGCTGGTGGTCGCCGACATGCAGGACGGCGTGCTGATCCTCGCGGCCGACGGCACGCCGCGCGCCGCCAATCCGGCCGCGTTGCGCATGCTCGGCCTCGACGACGCGCGGGCGCTCGTGCTGGACGGCTGGCGCGGCCACGTCGGCGGCACGGCCATCAGTCGCCAGTTCGTCGCATGGCGGTCGTCGGCCGGCACCATCGGCGGCAGCTTCGACCTGATGTCGACCACCGCGCAGTCCCGCGACGATGCGGGCGATGCGGCCGACCCTGCCGGCGAATCCGGCGGCGACGTCGATGCGCTCGGCGAAGACGGATCGGGGCGGCGGCTGCGCGTGCGCTTCGTCGCGCCCGAAGGCGATGCGCTGGCCTCGGGCCGCTACGTGGTGTTCCTCGAGGACCTGCTGCGGGTCGAGCAGCGCGCGCAGCAGCTCAAGCTCGCGGCGATGGGCCGGTTGACCGCCAGCATCGCGCACGAGATCCGCAATCCGCTCGCCGCCATCGCGCATGCCGGCGCCCTGCTCGAGGAGGAGACCGGCGATCAGCTCGGCATGGCGTTCGACGCGCGCGAGGGCACGCGCGAAGCGGGAACGAAGCGGGCCGACGCCAGGCGCATGGTGACGATCGTGCGCGAAAACGCGCAGCGCCTCAACCGCATCGTCGAGGAGATCCTGCAGCTGTCGCGACGCGCGCCGGTGAACGTCGAGCCGATCGCGATCGATCCGTGGCTCGGGTTGATGGTCGAGGAGTTCTGTCGCACGCAGGGCTGCGCGCGCAGCACCATCGACCTCGCGATGCGGGCGACGCCGACCGTCCACTTCAACGGCGAGCACCTGCGCCAGGTGCTGGTCAACCTGCTGTCGAACGCGGTGCGCTACGCGACCGGCCGCGAGGGCAGCGTGAGTGTCAGGGTCTCGGTGCTGGCCAACGCGCGGTCGCTGAACGCGACGGCGCTGGCCCTCGATGCGCTGCCGATGGATCGCAGCGACGATCCGGGCCAGGCGATGATCGAGCGGATAGAATTGATCGTGCAGGACGACGGACCCGGCATCGACCGGGCCACGCGGGCGAATCTCTTCGAGCCGTTCTTCACGACGCATCATCGCGGCACCGGCCTCGGTCTCTATCTGGCCCGCGAGCTGTGCCTGGCCAACGATGCGACCCTCGACTACTCGGTCAACGCCGGCGGGACGCGGCGCGGCGGTTTCGTGATCCGGGCTTCGGGGACGGCGGCCTGAGCGGTGCGGGGCGCTTCGGGTTTCCGGTCCATCGTGTTCGACGACGTAGCGCAAAGGCTTCGAGATGCAGACGTTCAGTGACGACCCCGCGCCGCCCGCCGCTGCGCGACCCGTGCAGAGCTCGGCCAGCAGCGCCAACATCGCGCGCGTGCTCGTCGTCGACGACGAGCCCGATCTGCTCGAACTGCTCGAACTAACGCTGGTGCGCATGGGACTCGACGTCGATCGCGCGCTGACCGTCGGCGAGGCGCGCGACCGGCTCGCGACACGGACCTATGCGCTGTGCCTGACCGACATGCGCCTGCCCGATGCGAGCGGCATGGACCTCGTGGCGCTGATCTCGCGCGACTATCCGGCCACCCCGGTGGCGGTCATCACGGCGTTCGGCAGCACCGAGAACGCGGTGGCCGCGCTGAAGGCGGGCGCCTTCGACTACCTGAGCAAGCCGGTTGCGCTCGAGCACCTGCGCAGCCTCGTGCAGTCCGCCGTTCGTTCGTACGGCAAGGATGTCGGCGAACGCGACGGCGAACGCGCGCGCAGCGCCCCGAAGTCCAGCGGCAAGGCGTCCGCCAGCAGCGACGCGGCGACCGATGCGCCCTATCTCGCCCGGTTGCTCGGCGGCTCGTCGACGATGGCCGAGGTGCGTGCGTTGATCCGCCGCGTGGCGCGATCGCAGGCGCCGGTCGCCATCACCGGCGAGTCGGGCAGCGGCAAGGAACTGGCCGCCCGCGCGGTGCACGACTGCAGCGGCCGACGCGACGGTCCCTTCGTCGCGGTCAACTGCGGCGCCATTCCCGAGCAACTGGTCGAGGCCGAGTTCTTCGGTTATCGCAAGGGGGCCTTCACCGGAGCGGATGCCGATCGCGACGGCTTCTTCCAGACGGCCAAGGGCGGCACGCTGTTCCTCGACGAGGTGGCCGACCTGCCGCTCGCGATGCAGGTGAAGCTGCTGCGGGCGATCCAGGAGCGCACGGTGCGACGCGTGGGCGGCATGAGCGAGGAGACGGTCGACGTGCGCCTGATCAGCGCGACGCACCAGAATCTCGCGCAGTGCGTGATGCAGGGCCGCTTCCGCCAGGACCTGTTCTATCGGCTCAACGTGATCGACATCCGCATCCCGCCGCTCCGCGAGCGGCGCGAAGACATCGCGTTGCTGGCGCAGCATCTGCTCGCGCCGCTGGCGCCGCAGCTCACGCTGTCGGCCGCGGCGATCGAGAAGCTGGTCGCCTACGACTTTCCCGGCAACGTGCGCGAACTCGGCAACATCCTCGAGCGCTCGGCCGCGCTGGCCGAAGTGGACGAAATCGGACCGGACGACCTCAACGTGAGCAGCGGGGCGCCCGGCCCGGGCGGCTCTGCGCAGCCCACGCTGCGCGGCGAGGAGCGCGAGGGCGTCGCGGTGCCGGCC
>CAHJXF010000366.1 GCA_903644065.1 Betaproteobacteria bacterium | reverse complement strand
CGAGCCGCAGGCGGCCGTCGCCGCGGATCCACCGATCGATCCGGCGCTGCGGGCCGAAGTCGCGAAGACCGCCGAACGCGTCGAGCACATGAAGCAGCTGGCGACGAAGATGGACGCGCATCTGCAGGCGCTGGTCAAGGACGGCCAGGTGCGGGTGACGCGCGGCGCGCGCGGCATCGCGATCGAGATCAACGCCGCGGTGCTGTTCGATCCGGCCCGGGCGGACCTGAAGCCCGCGTCGTTCGACGCGCTGCGCTCGCTGGCCGGCGTGCTGGCCGGGTTCGTCGAGCCGTTGCAGATCGAAGGCCACAGCGACGACGTGCCGATCGCGACGCGCGAGTTCCGCTCGAACTGGGAATTGTCGGCCGCACGCGCCGCGTCGGTCGGGCGTTTCCTGATCGACCAGGGCATCGCGCCCGGCCGCATCGGCATCGCCGGCTACGCGGAGTTCCGGCCGCTGACCGGCAACGTCGGCATCGAGTCGCGGGCTCGCAATCGTCGCGTGACGCTGGTCGTGTTGTCGGCCGACGACGCGCGGCCGCAGGAAGGCGGGCAGGGCGGTGCGACTTCCGCGCCGGCCGAAGCGGAGGCGCCGTGACCCGCCTGCTCGCCGCTCCGCACGGCATGGGCGGTCGATAACCGGGCTCACTGCACTGAACGCCCGGCGCAACGGTCATCGCTACTTCGCCGGCGGAGGCCGGGGGTCGAGTGCGTGGCGCCGTTATGGACGAGCCACTTGGTCCCGGCCTTCGCCGGGACGACGAAAGAGAGATCGCTGTCGCCCGGCAATCGGCCAGCGGGTAGCGCAACCTCGCCTCCGTCGTTGCCGCGAATGCGGAAACTCCGTGTCGTGGTGCTCGATGAGCGCCGTCACCCGAACGCCGCTGGGTTCCCGCGTTCGCGGGAACGACGACGGAAAGTCGATGGCGGATCGGAGCGATTGCAGTCGTGCTTCGTCGTCTTGCGTCGCAACAGGAACGTTGCGCACGGCCGTCACCACTTCGTCGACCCGGCGGAGGCGGGGGCCCGAGTTCGCGGCGCCGTTATGGACGAGCCACTTGGGTCCCGGCCTTCGCCGGGACGACGAGGATCAGGGCTCGGTGTCGCCTAGCAATCGCGTCGCCTAGCAATCGGCCGGCGAGCTGGACCGATCTCGCCTCCGTCGTTCCCGAATGCGGGAACCCGGTGTCGTGGTGCTCGATGAGCGTCGTCGTACGAACGCCGCCGAACTCCCGTGTCGTGGAAACGACGGGGAGTCGGTGGTTGCGGATCGAAACGATCACGGATGGCGCCGTTACCCGAACGCCGCTGGGTTCCCGCGTTCGCGGGAACGACGGAAGGTCTGCACTCGCACTTGAAGACTTCACGGTCCTGCTTGCCGCATCGACGTAGAAACGTTCTTCGCCCGGTCATCATCAATTCATCACCTTGGCGCAGGCCGGGGTCCAAGTTCGTGGCGGCGCGTCGCACGAGGCCCCTGGACCCGGGGCTTCGCCCGGACGACGAGGATCGGAGATCGGCATCGTTCACCGCTCGCCCGGCAAGCAGCGCGACAACGCGATCGACGATCGGGCACCAGCCGCGAGCGGTCGATCGAGCGATGCCTTATCTTCGCGGGTTTACAGCCATCGTGTCGGCGTCGCCTCGCGCGGACCGACCACCCTCGTTTCGATGAAGTTCAAACCGTTGCGCCTGGCGACCGAGCGCCTCGTGCTGCGACCGCTGGAAGCCCAGGAAGCGGACGCCCTCTTCGACATGCACTCGGACGCCGAGACGATGCGCTACTGGAGCGCGCCGGCCTGGACCGACCCGGCCGAAGCCCGTCAAGCCATCGAACGGGCCTGGGCGGCGATCCGCGACGGCACGTCGATCCGCTTCGGCATGTTCGAGACCGAGCAGCCGCGGCTGATCGGCACCTGCACGCTGTTCAACGTCCACGAAGTCAATCGACGCGCGGAGGTCGGCTACATCCTCAAGCGTTCCCACTGGGGCAACGGGCTGATGCGCGAGGCGCTGACGGCCTTGATGGACTACGCGTTCGGGGCCCTCGGCCTGCACCGGATCGAGGCGGACGTCGATCCGCGCAATCGCGCGTCCGCGCGAACGCTCGAAGGCCTGGGCTTCGTCGCCGAAGGATTTCTGCGCGAACGCTGGATCGTCGACGGGGTTCCGTCCGACTCGGCGATCTACGGCCTGCTGGCAGCGAACTGGGCCGCTCGAAACGCGAAGCCCTGACCGGCCTTTTGCGTCAAGGCCGATCGCCCCGGGCGGCCGAGACCGAGCGGTCAGGGCTGAGCAGTCAGAAGCTAAGCAGTCGGGAGCTAAGCACTCAGGGCGAAGCAGGTGGGGGCAAAGCGGTCAGAGCGAAGCGGTCAGGGCGAAGCGAACTGCATCGCGACCCGTCCGTCGGACTGGTACAGATTGCCGCGACCGTTCGCCTGCGCGAGGACGCCGAGCGCCCGGGCATTGCGTTCGGCACGAAGACAGAGGACGCGCGCGCGCACGTCGTGGCGATGACGCAAGCGCTGGTAGAGCGCAACGAGTTCGGCATCGTTCGAAGAAGTGCTGCTCGTCGCGCGACGGTGACGCGCGGCGACGGCGAGCTGCTCAGTGACCTGCTCGCGTTCTTGTGACAGCGCGACGAGCGCGTCGGACCGATGGGCGTCGAGCAGATCCTCCTCGCGTTCGAGCAGCAGTTCGAGACGGATAAGCAACGAGCGTTCGTCGTCGCCGGTGGCGGCGGGCGCGAGGGACGGGGCGCGGGCGTTCATGCGGGTTCCGTTCAGGAGCCGACGAGCAGCTGGCTGGCGCTGTCGAGCACCTTGTCGGCGATGCGTTCGGGATCGACCTTGAAGTGGCCGGAGCTGATGGCCGACTTGATGGCTTCCACCCGCTTCGCGTCGAACGGCGCCTCGACGTGGCTGGCGCCGGCCGACTGCAGCGCGCGCGACGCCTCGCTGATGTTGACGCTGCCGCCGCCGATCGCCGGCGTGGCGCTCGTGGTCTTGACGGCCGGGTTGCCGGTCGTCTTCTGGGCCGGCGACGTGTCGGTGTTCAGGGCGCGGACGTCGGTGTTGATCTTCATGGCGTGACCTCTTTCGTAGTCGATCCGCGCTGACCTGCGGCTCTTGCGTTGCTGCGCAACGATCGGAACAAGTGCCGGGACCCATGGCGCAGTGCACGACCGGGTCCTCGGACAAGCAGTCTATCGGCAGCCGACCCGCGGACTTGAGCGTCGCCGCATCGCACCGCGCACGCATTCACCGAACCAGCTCCACCAGACGGTCCGCCCGCAGCGTGCCGTTGACGACGACACCGCTGGTGAGCCGGATCGTCACGTTCGATCCCGGGTCCGCACTGCCCACCGAATGTCCCTCGGACGAAACCGAGAAGCCATCCCCCAGATAGACGACCCGGACGGCGTCGCCCGGATTGATCCGCCCTTCGTCGCGGATGTCGGCCTGCATCAACGGACGCCCCGCGGCGACGGCGCGCAGCGCGACGCGGCCGACGGGCGCCGGCAGGCG
>CAHJXF010000365.1 GCA_903644065.1 Betaproteobacteria bacterium | reverse complement strand
GGCGTGGGCGCGTCAGTTGCTGCAAATTTCCGTCATCGGCCTGGGCGCCGGCATGAACCTCGGCGTCGTCGGGCGCATCGACGTTCGCGGCCTCGGGCTCGCGGTGGTCGCGCTCGGCGGGGGACGGCGCCGCATCGACGATGCGATCGATCCGGCGGTCGGCCTGGAAGCACTGGCCCCGCTCGGGCGCACGGTGCGGGCGGGGGACGCGCTCGCGATGATCGCCGCGCGCAGCGTCGACGCTGCCGAACGAGCGGCCGACGCGGTCGCGGCGTGCTATATCCTCGAACGCGGCGAGGCAGCGCTGGCGCCGGTCATCGAGCGCATCGGGTGACCACGCGGCGCGCGCGGCACGGCCAATGGCTTGCTTCTTGCTAAACTCGTTCGAACAATTTCAGGTGGCGACGCGGTCCGGGCGGCCGCGCGATGACAGGGGAGCACGGATGGGTGGGTGGAGTGGAAGCGCGGTCGGTCGGCTGCGACTAGCGATCGATGCGGAACGGGCCGCGGCGCCGCGCGACGACGACGGCACCGCTGCGAGCCGGCGATCCATCGCCCGTTCGGGTCCCGACGTCGCGCATCGCCGGTCTTGCGCTTCGCCGCGACCGACGACCCGGTCGCTCGCCTGACATGCCGGCTCCCTTCTTCGACGAAATGACCGACGCACGGACCGCCGTGCGGCCCCACTACGAGGGCTTCAAGAGCTGGCTCGACGGCCAGGGCATCGACGCCATCGCCGACAAGCGCACCGAGAGCGAGCTGATCTTCCGCCGCGTCGGCATCACGTTCGCGGTCTACGGCGACCTGGACGGCGGCGGCAGCGGCACCGAACGCACCATCCCGTTCGACATCATCCCGCGCATCATCCCGGCCTCCGACTGGCGCACGCTGGAGGCCGGCCTGCGCCAGCGCGTCACCGCGCTCAACCGTTTCATCCAGGACGTCTATCACGGCCAGGAGATCATGCGAGCCGGCATCGTGCCGACCGATCGCATCCTGAACAACACCCAGTTCCGCCCCGAGATGAAGGGCGTGAAGGTGCCCAACGACATCTATGCGCACATCGCAGGCATCGACGTCGTGCGGGTGGGCAACGCCGCCGGCGACGGCGAGTTCTTCGTGCTCGAGGACAACCTGCGGGTGCCGTCGGGCGTGTCGTACATGCTCGAGAACCGCAAGATGATGATGCGGCTGTTCCCCGACCTGTTCTCGACCAACCGCGTCGCGCCGGTCGCGCACTACCCCGACCTGCTGCTCGACAACCTGCGCGCGGTGGCCCCGAAGGGCGTCACCGATCCGACGGTGGTTGTGATGACGCCGGGCATGTACAACTCGGCCTACTTCGAGCACGCGTTCCTGGCGCAACAGATGGGCGTGGAGCTGGTCGAAGGGCCCGACCTGTTCGTGGAGGACGAGCAGGTGTTCATGCGGACCACGCAGGGACCGCAGCGGGTCGACGTGATCTATCGCCGCATCGACGACGACTTCCTCGACCCCGACGCGTTCCGCGCCGATTCGGCGCTCGGCACGAAGGGCCTGCTGCGCGCCTACCAGGCCGGCAACGTGACGCTCGCCAACGCGATCGGCACCGGCATCGCGGACGACAAGTCGATCTATCCGTACGTGCCCGACATGATCCGCTTCTATCTCGGCGAGGACGCCATCCTGTCGAACGTGCCCACCTACCAGTGCGGCCGGAAGGACGACCTCGACTACACGCTCGCGCACCTGGGCGAGCTGGTCGTCAAGGAGATCCACGGGGCCGGCGGCTACGGGATGCTGGTGGGTCCGGCGTCGACCCGCGAGGAGATCGAACACTTCCGCGGTGCCATCGTCGCGGACCCCGATAAGTACATCGCGCAGCCCACGCTGGCGCTGTCGGCCTGCCCCACCTACGTCGAGTCGGGCGTGGCGCCGCGGCACATCGACCTGCGACCGTTCGTGCTGTCGGGCCACGGCGTGTCGATGGTGCCGGGCGGCCTGACGCGCGTGGCGCTGCGCGAGGGATCGCTGGTGGTCAATTCGTCGCAGGGCGGCGGGACGAAGGACACCTGGGTGCTGGAGGATTGATGGGGGCGACGGACGCCGATCGCGATACCGTCGTTCGCGCGGACGCCGAGACCCGGCGGCGTCGTTCGGCGGCGGCTCGCGACGCTGGGCCGCCATCGCGGCAACGTCGACTCTCTTCCCTTTCGTGACGCATGCGACTCGACGAACAGGAACACTCTTCCCTGTCGTCGCCCCGGCGAAGGCCGGGGCCCGAGTGCGCGCCGTGCGCACTGATCGACCGATGGGGTCCCGGCCTTCGCCGGGATGACACGCTCGACGCTTCGGGCGCCGTGACGATGCTCTCCCGCACCGCCCATCCCGTGTGCTCGATGGGGCGCCACGTCGAGCGCGCCGGCCATCGCGCAGGCGACGGCGTGGATTCCGCACGCGGCCGCAGGTCGCGTGACGGAATCACCGGAACTCGCATCGTTCGGCGCGTCGGCGCCGAACCATGGTTCTCGGCACGCGCTCGGCAACGAAGGCACTGACCGATGCTCTCCCGCACCGCCGATCACCTGTTCTGGATGGCGCGCTACGTCGAGCGCGCCGAGAACACCGCGCGCATGCTCGACGTCAACCACCAGACGTCGCTGCTGCCGCAGTCGGAGCGCAACGCCGAGGAAGGCTGGCGCGCGCTGCTCGGCATCTCCGAGCTGCAGGCGAGCTACGACAAGGCCTACGACCGCATCACCGCGCGCGACGTCATCGACTTCATGACGCGCGATCCGTCGAACAGCTCGTCGATCTACTCGTGCATCCGCCGTGCGCGCGAGAACGCCCGTGCGGTCCGCGGCTCGCTGACCACCGAGTTCTGGGAAACGTCCAACGCGACGTGGCTCGAGCTCAACAACATATTGACCGGCGAGACGCTCGAGAGCGATCCGACCGAGTTCTTCGAGTGGGTCAAGTTCCGTTCGCACCTGTCGCGCGGCGTGATGATCGGCACGATGCTGAAGGACGAGGCCTTCCATTTCGCGCGCATGGGCACGTTCCTGGAGCGCGCCGACAACACGGCGCGTCTGCTCGACGTCAAGTACCACGGCATGGCGGAACTCGGTCGCCTGGTCGAGCCGACCTCGGTCGAACGCTCGAAGGCTCGCGAGCATGTCGGCGCGCACGGCGACTTCTACTACTGGGCCGCGGTGCTGCGTTCGGTGTCGGCCTTCGAGATCTACCGCAAGGTGTACAGCGACCTGATCACGCCGGCGCGCGTCGCCGAACTGATGATCCTGCGCGGCGACATGCCGCGCTCGCTGTCGGCGTGCGTCAACGAGGTCGTCGTCAACCTGTCGAACGTCGCCAACGATCACTCGCAGGACACCGAACGCCGCGCCGGCATGCTGCGGGCCGAGCTCGAGTTCGGTCGCATCGACGACATCCTGCAGACCGGGCTGCACGCGTGGCTCACCAATTTCCTCGAACGGGTCAACGACCTGGGCGGTCGCATCAGCCGGAACTTCCTGGTGTGGAACGCCTGACCCCGGCGCGGCGCCCGCGACCGGC
>CAHJXF010000364.1 GCA_903644065.1 Betaproteobacteria bacterium | reverse complement strand
GCCGCCGGTATCGGGCCGGTCGGGGTCGCGGCGTCGGAACTGATCCCCGCGATCCGCGGCGTGCTCAACCGGCTAGCCACGCGGTAGCTCGGCGCCGCGCGGCGCGTGCCGGGCCGCGCTTGATCGACCGAATTCGGCGCCCGAAGCGCAGCCGGTCGAGGCCGTAGCGCCGACGGCCGGGGTGTTCGCGCCGGCCCTGTCGACGAGGGCTCAGGCGTCGGTCAGCCCGTGTCGCTCGTGCCATTCCGCCAGCGACTCCGACGGCCACTGCGCCTCGTGGCGATGGCCTTCGCCGGTCGGCACGTCGACCCAGTCGGGGCAATCGTCCAGCGCGGCCTCGACGACCTCGGGCGGCCTCGGCAACGGCGTGTCGATGGCCGACGCATGCGGATGGATCAGTTCGGGCCAGCGCGGATCCTACAGCCACAACGCGCTGCCGCACTTGACGCAGAAGCGCCGTTCGGCCGGCGAGCGCGTGGCGCGCCTGCCGGGCTCGCGCATCACCGCGTGGTACAGGCCGAGATGCTTGCCGCCCCTGACCTTCAGCGTCCGGGCGTCCCCGCCGAGGTTGATGCCGTAGCCGCCGCTGCCCGCGGTCTTCCGGCAGATCGAGCAGTGGCAGTGCATGAACGGCCGGCAGGTGGTCGACACGACACTGAACGTGACGGCGCGGCAATGGCAGGAACCTTCGAGCTTCATGGACGATCCTTCGCGAGGGCTGGCAACATCCGGAGACGGGTGCTGCGCCGACCCGACCGACTCCCGATGGTTCGCGCGCATCCCGCGCACGGCCCGCACCCTGGATGCCCATGCCCTCCTCTCCCTCGTCGTCCGCCCGCTGGTCCGCCCTGATCGATCGCAGCGCACGGGTCGCACCGATGTCGACCCTGTTCGACGACGACCCCGACCGCCTCGCCAAGCACACGCTCGAAGCCGCCGGCCTGGTCCTCGACGCGTCGAAGAACCGCGTCGACGACGCGCTGCTGGCTGCGCTGTTCGACCTCGCGCGTGCCTCCGGCGTCGAGGCGCGACGGGCGGCGATGTGGGCCGGCGACAAGATCAACATCACCGAACAGCGCGCGGTGCTGCACGTCGCGCTGCGCGCCGCGCCCGACGCGCTGTTCCCGGTCGACGGTCGCAACGTCGTGCCCGACGTGCACGCCGTCCTCGATCACATGGCCGCCTTCGTCGGCCAGGTGCGCGACGGCGCGTGGACCGGCCATGCGGGGCACGCCATCACCGACGTGATCCACATCGGCATCGGCGGGTCGGACCTCGGCCCGCGCTTCGCGTGCGCGGCGCTGCACGCCTACCGGCACGAGCGCCTCACGGTGCGCTTCGTCGCCAACGTCGACGCCCAGGCGATGGACGACGCGCTCGCGTCGCTCGACGCCGCCACCACGCTGTTCGTCATCGCGTCGAAGACCTTCACGACGTCGGAGACCATGATGAACGCGCACACCGCGCGCGCCTGGTCGCTCGCCGGCGGCGTGCCCGAGGCCGAGTTGCATCGCCACTTCGTCGCGGTGTCGACCAACGAGAAGGCCGTCACCGCGTTCGGCATCGACGTCGCGAACATGTTCGGCTTCTGGGACTGGGTGGGCGGTCGCTACTCGCTGTGGTCGGCGATCGGGCTGCCGATCGCGCTGGCCTGCGGCATGGAGCGCTTTCGCGAGCTGCTCGCGGGCGCCCGGGCGATGGACGACCACTTCGCGTCCGCGCCGCTCGAGAGCAACCTGCCGGTCCGCCTCGCGCTGATGGGCATCGTCAACGCCAACCTGCTCGGCGCCCGCAGCGTGTGCGTGGCGCCGTACCACCAGCATCTGGAGCTGTTGCCGGCGCACCTGCAGCAGGTCGAGATGGAAAGCAACGGCAAGTCCGTCGATCTCGACGGCGAGCCGGTCGCGCAGCCGACCGTGCCGGTGATCTGGGGCCAACCGGGGACCAACGCGCAACACGCGTACTTCCAGTGCCTGCACCAGGGAACGGAGTGGGCGCCGATCGACTTCGTCGCGGTGATCGACCCGGCGCATCGACACCTGGAGCACCACCGAGCGCTGCTGGCCAACTGCTTCGCGCAGAGCGAGGCGCTGATGCGCGGCAAGACGACCGACGCGGCCCGCGCCGAGCTGCTCGAAGCGGGCCGGAGCGACGCCGACGCCGATCGCCTGGCCCCGCACAAGACCTTCGCCGGCAACCGGCCGTCGAACACCATCGTGCTGCAGCGGCTCGATCCGGCGTCGCTCGGCGCGCTGGTGGCGTTGTACGAGCACAAGGTGATGGTCCAGGGCGCCATCTGGAACGTGGACTCGTTCGACCAGTGGGGCGTGGAGCTCGGCAAGGTGCTGGCGAAGACCATCGTCGACGAGCTGGAGCACGGCGCCGCCGGATCGCACGACGCGTCGACGACGGCGCTGATCGATCGGGCCCGGGCGATCAGGACCGTGGACCCGGCATGAGCGCCGCAGGCCGCCCGACGCGTCGCTTGAACCGACGACATGGAAGCGACGCACGGCTTGCCATGACGAGACCGATGATTGATAATCGTTCTCGTTCACATTCCTGTCGCTCGCATCCGATGATCGTCTGCGTCTGCAAAGCCGTCAACGAACGCGCCATCCATCGTGCCGTCGCCGCCGGCCACGACACGCTCGAGGATCTGCAGTTCGAGCTCGGTCTCGGAACTTGCTGCGGCAAGTGTGTGCCGATGGCTCGCGAGGTACTATCCGAGGCTCGTCTCGAGACGTTCGGGGCGCAGCAGCACGCCGTGCCGCTCCGCTTCGTTCCCCGTCCCACCCGCGTCGCGCTCGCCTGAACGATCGGCTCTGCCGGTTCGCCGCAGCGCGTCCCCGTCCCATCGCTGCTGCTGCAAGGAGTCCACGGTGATCGGTGATCCCGGCGTCATCGCGTTGCTCAACCGCCAGCTCACCAACGAGCTGACGGCCATCAACCAGTACTTCCTCCACGCCCGCATCTATCGGCACTGGGGTCTGTACGCACTCGGCAAGCACGAGTACGACGAGTCGATCGAAGAGATGAAGCACGCGGACCTGCTCATCGAACGCATCCTGATGCTCGACGGGCTGCCCAACCTGCAGGATCTCAACAAGCTGTTGATCGGCGAGACCACGCCCGAGATGCTCGCGTCCGATCTCAAGGTCGAGTACGGGTCCCAGGTGACGCTGAAGGAAGGCATCGCCCAAAGCGAGACGGTGCGCGACTACGTGTCCCGCGACCTGTTCCGGAAGATCCTCTACGACACCGAGGAGCACATCGAGTGGCTCGAGACGCACATCGACCTGGTGGGCAGGGTCGGCCTCGAGAACTTCCAGCAGTCGATGATGGGCGAACCGGCCCGCGACTGAGTCCCTGCGGCGGCGGGCCGCGCCTCGCGGCCGGACTCGGGCGCCTCGACGTTGAGGCCAGGTAGCGAATGGTCAGTGCTGCGCGCGCCGGATCGGAATCGTCCGGTAGGCCGATGCCGACGACAGCGGCGCCGCCGATTCGACCGGCGTCGCGCAGGCCCGGCACGAATCGCAGCTGCCGCAGGCGCCGCCGGTCGCGAGCTT
>CAHJXF010000363.1 GCA_903644065.1 Betaproteobacteria bacterium | reverse complement strand
GGCGAGCGGGCCGGATCGTGCGGCGGCCGGCCGGACGGGCGAGGGCGGCGAGGGCGGCGAGGATGGGGAAGAGGCGGGACACGCGGCCGATTTTAACCGGGCACCCGGTCAGGAGACCGGAGCCGAAACGTTGCGCGACGCTTGGAGACGCGCGACGCGGCCCCGATCGCTCGGGACCGCGCCGCGCCGCCTCCGCTCAGTCGGCCTGCTTGCGCAGGAACGCGGGGATCTCGAGCCGATCCATGCCGCTCTCCTCGAGCGCCATGACGCGCGCCGCCGCGTGCTCGCGCGTCCGCCAGACTGCCGGCTGGTCGTACTGCTCGTAGCCGCCCGCGACCGGCGCGGCCGGCGACCCGCCGGTGGTCACGAACCCGTGGTCGGTGCCGGTCTTCAACACCGGCTGCAGGGTCGACTGCAGCGCGGGCACCAGTTGGGGACGCTGCTTGACGCGACCGAGGCCGGTCGCGACCACCGTGACGCGCAGGTTGTCGCCCATCGTGTCGTCGTACACCGCGCCCATGATCACCGTCGCGTCCTCGGCCGCGAACGCGCTGATGGTCTCCATCACGGTCCGCGTCTCGCGCAGCTTGAGCGTGCGGCTCGCGGTGATGTTGACCAGCACGCCGCGCGCGCCCGACAGGTCGACGCCCTCGAGCAGCGGGCTCGTGACCGCCTGCTCGGCGGCGAGCCGCGCGCGGTCGATGCCGTTGGCCATCGCGGTCCCCATCATCGCCTTGCCTTGCTCGCTCATCACGGTCTTGACGTCCTCGAAGTCGACGTTGATCAGCCCGTCGACCTTGATGATCTCCGCAATGCCGGCGACCGCGTTGTGCAGCACGTCGTCGGCGCACTTGAAGCACGCGTCCATCTCGGCGTCCTCGCCCATCACCTCCTCGAGCTTCTCGTTGAGCACCACGATCAGCGAGTCGACGTGCGACGCGAGACTCTCCAGCCCTTCCTCGGCCGTGCGCATCTTGCGGCTGCCCTCGAAGCCGAACGGCTTCGACACGACGCCGACGGTGAGGATGCCCATCTCTTTGGCGACCTGCGCCACGATCGGCGCCGCGCCGGTCCCGGTGCCGCCACCCATGCCGGCCGTGATGAAGACCATGTGCGCGTCGCGCAACGAGTCGGCGATGCGCTCGCGCGCCTCCTCCGCCGCGGCCCGCCCGTTCTCGGGCTTGGCACCGGCGCCGAGGCCCGACTTGCCGAGCTGGATGACGCTCTCGGCCTTCGAGCGTGCGAGCGCCTGCGCGTCGGTGTTGGCGCAGACGAAGTCCACGCCCTGCACGCCGCGATTGATCATGTGCTGGACGGCATTGCCGCCCGCACCACCGACACCGATCACCTTGATGACCGCCCCTTGCGTTTCGTTGTCGAGCATTTCGAACGTCATGACCACCTCCGAAGATTGAAACCGAACTTGTCCGCACACGATTCAGGAACCAGGACTTGGGATTCGACCGCGGCCGTATCCGAATTCCTTGTGCCTTTCCGCTGACCGCCGAATGCGAAGCGGCATCCGCTTCGTTCGCTACCGCACTGCATCACCTCAAAAATTGCCGACGAACCATTCCCGCATCCGCTGGAAGATGTCCTTCACGCCCCCGCGCGACGACGCCACCCGGCGGCCCCGCAAGCGCTGCACGCGGGCTTCCTGCAACAAGCCCATCGCCGTCGAGAAGCGCGGGCTCCTCACGACGTCCGACAGGTTGCCGTTGTAGTCGGGCACGCCGAGCCGCACCGGCTTCAAAAAGATGTCCTCGCCGAGCTCGACCATGCCGTCCATCAACGCGGTGCCGCCGGTCAGGACGACACCGGACGAGAGAAGCTCTTCGTAACCGCTCTCGCGCACCACCTGCTGGACCAGCGAGAACAGTTCCTCGACGCGCGGCTCGATCACCGCGGCCAGCGCCTGGCGGCTCAACATGCGCGGCCCGCGCTCGCCGATGCCCGGCACCTCGATCATGTCGTCGGCGTTGGCCAGCACCTGCTTGGCCGTGCCGTGCGAGACCTTGATGTCCTCGGCGTCCGCGGTCGGCGTGCGCAGCGCCATCGCGATGTCGTTGGTGATCTGGTCGCCGGCGATCGGGATCACCGCGGTGTGACGGATCGCACCGCCGGTGAAGATCGCGATGTCGGTCGTGCCGCCGCCCACGTCGACCAGCACCACGCCCAGTTCCTTCTCGTCGTCGGTCAGCACCGCGAGGCTCGACGCGAGCGGCTGCAGGATCAGGTCCTGCACCTCGAGCCCGCAGCGCCGCACGCACTTGACGATGTTCTGCGCCGCGCTCACGGCACCGGTGACGATGTGCACCTTGACCTCGAGCCGCATGCCGCTCATGCCGAGCGGCTCGCGCACGTCCTCCTGCCCGTCGACGATGAATTC
Source organism: Betaproteobacteria bacterium (assembly GCA_903644065.1). Lineage (GTDB taxonomy): Bacteria > Pseudomonadota > Gammaproteobacteria > Burkholderiales > Burkholderiaceae_D > CAHJXF01. The sequence continues at coordinate 1,195 of CAHJXF010000363.1, read as the reverse complement.
CTGCGTGAGGACGTGCAGCATCTGCTGGTCGCCGGGGATGCTGACCGCCTTCGCGGTCTCGATCACGCGGGCCACGTCGGTCGCGGTGACCTCCTTGTCCTTGATCGCCACCATGCCGCTCGAGTTGAAGCTCTTGATGTGGCTGCCCGCGATGCCGGTGTAGACGTCGCGGATCTTGCAGTCGGCCATCAACTCGGCTTCCTCGAGCGCGCGCTGGATCGAGCTGACGGTGGTCTCGATGTTGACCACCACGCCCTTCTTCAGGCCCTTCGACTCGTGCTGGCCCATGCCGATGACGTCGAAGCGCCCGTCGGCCTGCAACTCGGCGACGACCGCGACGACCTTCGACGTGCCGATGTCGAGGCCGACGATCAGGTCCTTGGCTTCCTTGGTCACTGTGCTCGTCCGATCACGTCGCGCTCCTTCATGGCTTGGCCCTCCCGGTGTCCTGCGCCGAACGCGAAGCGGCGAGCGGCCGCGCGGTCGACCGCGCGACCGGCTTCGACGGCGCTGCGGCATGGACGGCGCCCGCGGTCCTGCGCGCGGTCGGCGCGGTCTCCTCGGCAAGGCGCAGTCCCTCGGCCCGCAACGCGAAGCCGTTCGGGTAACGCAGGTCGATCAGCGTCGGCTTCGGCCAGCGCGCGACGAGTTGCGGCCATGCGTTCAGCATCCGCAGCACGCGTTCGGGCACCGTGTTGCCGTCGCGTTCGCGGCCGAGGTCGACCAGGAGGCCGTTGTCCGTCCCGTTGTCGAAGTGCACGCTCCACGCGTAGCGCGGCGACAGCGTGACCTGGTCGGGCACCAGCGCGAGCCGTTCGAACCAGGCCTTGAAGTCCAAGTAGCGCGACGCGACGTCGTGCTCGCTGCCGTCCGGCCCGGCGAGCTCGGGCAGCGCGTCGTCGTCCTGCCGCGCCTCGGCGGTGTTGGCCGCGAACAGCTCGCCGAACGTGTTGACGAGACGCCCGTCGTCCCAGGTGCCGAGCACCTCGTGCTCCTCGATGCGCACCACGAGCCGGTTCGGCCACTCGCGCCGGACCTGCGCCCGGCGCACCCACGGCACGGTCTCGAACGCCTTCCGCACCGCCTCGAGGTCGACGGTGAAGAAGTTGCCGCTGGTCGAGGCGCGCATCGCCGGCAGCGCCGCCGCGCGCACGGTCGCCGCGTCGACGTGACGGAACGACGCCCCCCGCTCGCC
>CAHJXF010000362.1 GCA_903644065.1 Betaproteobacteria bacterium | reverse complement strand
GCCGGGCGCCGGCGCTTCCTCGAGCACCTTCTGGTGACGACGCTGCACCGAGCAGTCGCGCTCGAACAGGTGCACGACGTTGCCGTGCGTGTCGCCGAATACCTGGATCTCGATGTGGCGCGGCTTCAGCACGTATTTCTCGATCAGCACCTGCTCGTCGCCGAACGCGCTCTTCGCCTCGCGCTTGCACGAGGCCAGCGCCGCGACGAAGTCCGCGCTCCGGTCGACCCGTCGCATGCCCTTGCCGCCGCCGCCCGCGCTGGCCTTGATCAGGACCGGATAGCCGATCGCGTCGGCCTCGCGCTGCAGGCGAGCCGGGTCCTGGTCGTCGCCGTGATAGCCGGGCGTCAGCGGCACGCCGGCGCGGCCCATCAGCGCCTTCGCGGCCGACTTGGAGCCCATCGCCCGGATCGCCGCGACCGGCGGCCCGATGAACACGATGCCGGCCGCGGCGCAGGCCGCGGCGAAACCTTCGTTCTCGGAAAGGAAGCCGTAGCCCGGATGCACTGCCTGGGCGCCGGTCCGCCGCGCGGCGTCGAGGATGCGATCGGCCCTGAGATAGGACTCGCGCGCGGCCGCCGGCCCGATCAGGACGGCCTCGTCGGCCAGGCGCACGTGCCGCGCATCGGCGTCGGCCTCGGAGTACACGGCGACCGTCGCGATGCCCATGCGGCGCGCCGTCTCGATCACGCGGCAGGCGATCTCGCCGCGGTTGGCGATCAGGATCTTGGTGAACATGGCGGCTCGGTGAGGGGCGTCAGTCGCTCGATGCGCAGGCGGCGGCCGGCGCGGACTCGGTCTTCTTCGTCGCAGTCGGCTCGCCTCGTTGAACGACCATCGACGTTTCCTTCAGTAACGGGAAGTAGCCGTCCTTGCGATCGAAGGCGATGTCGATGCCGAACGGCACGCTCCCGGTGTCGTCGGGAAAGTCCAACGATTGCTCGACGTTCAACGCCATCGCGACCTCCTGCCCTTTCAACGAGGCCACTTCCCGACGCGCACGATCGAAGGCGTCGAGCCCCTGCCTCGCAAGAGCGAAGACGTACCAGCGACGTTGCGTGGGCAACTTGTCCAGCGGCGGTTCCCCGGCGGCGGTCGGATCGACCGGAGTCAGGGTGAACGCATAGCAGAACGACTTCGACGGCGCGTCGGCGCGGATAACGAACTTCGGGTTGCCAGGCGGCCCCTTCAGCCGGTCCGTGGTCCGCAGCGCGACCCGCAATTGACGCGGATCCTTCGCGAAGAAAGTGTCGACCGTGATGTCGCGCATCTTCCACATCGTCGCCAGCGGAACCGATGCGCAGCCGCTCGACGCAGCGACGATCGCGACCGCCAGCATCGTCGACGCGACCGGCCGCATCATGAGATCCACGACGGCTTCCGCTTCTCGAGGAACGAGCGGATGCCTTCGCGTCCTTCGTCGGACACGCGGATCGTCGCGATGCGGTCGGCCGTGTCCGCGAGCAACGCTTCGTCGAGCGGCGCGGTCGCCACGTCGCGGATCAGCCGCTTGGTCTCGTCCATCGCGTTCGACGAGTTGACCTTGAGCACGTCGACCATGCGCGTCACGGCGGCGTCGAGCGCATCGGCGTCGACCACCTCGTGCAGGTAACCGATGCGCAGGGCTTCCGCGGCGTCGAAGCGCTCGGCCGTCAGCATGTAGCGGCGCGCGGCGCGCTCGCCCATCGCGCGGATCACGTACGGCCCGATGGTCGCGGGGATCAGCCCGAGCCGCGTCTCGGACAGGCAGAAGCCCGCGTCGCGCGACGCGATGGCGATGTCGCAGGCCGCGACCAGCCCGGTCCCGCCGGCGTACGTGTCGCCCTGCACTTTCGCCACCACCGGCTTCGGGCAGTCGTGCAGCGTCTTCAGCATGCGCGCGAGCAACAGCGCGTCGGCGCGGTTCTCGGCCTCGGAGTAGCCGGCCATGCGCTTCATCCAGTTGAGGTCGGCGCCGGCGCAGAACGCCTTGCCGGCGGCGGCCAGCATCACGACCCGCACGTCGGCGCGCGTGCCGAGGTCGAGAAAAGCGCGCGTCAGGTCGGCGATCATCGTCTCGCTGAACGCGTTCCGCACCTCGGGACGGTTCAGCGTCACGGTCGCGACCTGCGCGTCGACCGTGACGACGATGGTCTCGTACGGTCGCTCGGCCTCGCGGGCATCGGGCGGCGACGTCGCGGGCGTGACGGACTCGGCACTCATCGCGGTCTTCTCCTCACATGCGGAACAGGCCGAAGGTCGTCGGCGCGATCGGCGCGTTGAGCGCCGCCGACAGCGACAGGCCCAGCACCCGACGCGTCTGCACGGGGTCGACGATACCGTCGTCCCACAGCCGCGCGGTGGCGTAGTAGGGATGACCCTGCACGTCGTACTGCGCGCGGATCGGCGCCTTGAACGCATCCTCGTCCGCGGCCGACCACGAGCCGCCTTTCGCCTCGACGCCGTCGCGTCGGACCGTGGCCAGCACGCTCGCCGCCTGCTCGCCGCCCATCACGCCGATGCGCGCGTTGGGCCACATCCACAGGAAGCGCGGCGAATAGGCGCGGCCGCACATGCCGTAGTTGCCGGCGCCGAACGAGCCGCCGATCAGCATCGTGACCTTGGGCACCTGCGCGGTGGCGACCGCCGTGACCATCTTGGCGCCGTCCTTCGCGATACCGGCGTTCTCCGCCTTGCGACCGACCATGAAGCCGGTGATGTTCTGCAGGAACACCAGCGGCACGCCGCGCTGCGCGCAGAGTTCGATGAAGTGCGCGCCCTTCTGGGCCGACTCGCCGAACAGGATGCCGTTGTTGGCGATCAGCCCGACCGGCATGCCGTACAGGTGCGCGAAGCCGGTGACCAGCGTGGCGCCGTAGCGCGACTTGAATTCGTCGAGGCGCGAACCGTCGACCACGCGGGCGATGATCTCGCGCACGTCGTAGGGCTTCTTGGTGTCGCTCGGGACGACGCCGAGGATCTCGGACGGGTCGTAGGCCGGTTCCTCTGCGGGTGCGAATGTCACGCTGTTGGGCTTCGCCCGGTTGAGGTTGGCGACGATGTGGCGGGCGATGAACAGCGCGTGCGCGTCGTTCTCGGCCAGATGGTCTGCCACGCCCGACACGCGGGTGTGCACGTCGCCGCCGCCGAGGTCCTCCGCGCTCACCACCTCGCCGGTCGCGGCCTTCACCAGCGGCGGACCGCCGAGGAAGATGGTGCCCTGGTCGCGCACGATGATCGTCTCGTCGCTCATCGCCGGCACGTAGGCGCCGCCGGCCGTGCACGAGCCCATCACGACGGCGATCTGCGGGATCGCCTTCGCGCTCATGTTGGCCTGGTTGAAGAAGATGCGGCCGAAGTGGTCGCGGTCGGGGAACACCTCGTCCTGGCGTGGCAGGAACGCGCCGCCCGAGTCCACCAGGTACACGCACGGCAACCGGTTCTGCTCGGCGATCTCCTGCGCGCGCAGGTGCTTCTTGACCGTCATCGGGTAGTAGGTGCCGCCCTTCACCGTCGCGTCGTTGGCCACCACCATGCATTCGACCCCGGCGATGCGGCCGACGCCGGTGATGACGCCGGCCGACGGCGCGTCGCCGTCGTACATGA
>CAHJXF010000361.1 GCA_903644065.1 Betaproteobacteria bacterium | reverse complement strand
CGACCTCGAGCAGCGCCGCGACGAACGCCGAGCGGTCCCGGCCGGGACCGCGCGACTCCCGCTATCCGGCGGCGATCGACACCGACTTCACCGTGTCCGACATCGAAGCGGCGATGGCGACGGTGCGGACCGTGTCGCCGCCTCGCGGAGCGGCGCGAAAGCCGCAGCTCGACGAGTCGGACCTCGGTCCCCTCGGCGGGCCGACGTTGCCGTCTCCGTTCAGCGACCCGCCCGCGGCGCCCGCGGCGTCCGTACCGCCCGTGCCGCCCGTTCTGCCTCTACGCACCAGCAAGCTGGTCGAACGCGATGGCGGCGACCTCGGCCATTTCGTCGACCTCGACATCCCGCCGCTGTCGACGCCGGCGAGTCGTCCCCAAGCGGGGTTCGCGCCGCCCGGTCCGACCGGCAGTGCGGCCGCCGACGACGTCGCGAGAGCGCAGCGTGCGCCGCGACTCTACGACCCGCTCGCGACCGACAGCCTCAAGACCACGGTGATCGACCGCGACGAGCCCTTCGACCTGCCGTCGCCGGACCGACCCGGTCTGCTGGATTTCGAGTTGTCGACGACCAGCGTGCTGTCCACGACGCCGGCCGACCTCGACTTCTTCGCCGACGAACGGGCGGCCGACGTGCGCCATGCCGGCACGGCGCTCGACGACCTGTTCGCGCCGGCCGACGAACCGGGCATCGATACCATCCTCGACCTCGACGATCGGCACGGCAGCCCGCTCAGCCCGACGGAGATCGACCGGCTCACGACCACCGCGGTCGAAGGCCTGCACGGCAACATCGTGCAGGCTTCCACCCGGTCGCGCCTGTCGCGTTTCGCCGAGCTGTTGAACCAGGTCGACGAACTCGCGGAAGCCGATCCCCTGCGGTCCATCGCGCTGCTGCGCCAGTACGTGCTGCGCGACGAGAACATCCCCACGTTGCTGTGGCTGCGTCTCTTCGCGCTCTATCGGGTGGTCGACAAGAAGCCGGTTTACGAGGCGCTGGCCGAGCACTTCGCGCGTCGCTACGGGCGACCCATGGTGGGCTGGTCGGAGACGCTGGCCGACCGGGCGCCGCAGACGCCGCTCGCCGCGATGAGCCGCATCGATCACGAGATCGAGACGCTGTGGGGCACCGAGGCGGGACTCGAGCGCATCCGTGTCCTGCTGTGCGACCGCGTCCAGGAGGACGCGATCGTCTTCAACGCGGTCCTGCAGCGCGATCTGCTCGACGCGGCGAAAGTCTTTCCGCCCGACGCGGACCCGGCGGTCGCGGGACCGGACCCGCGGCGCTGAAGCCGCGGCTCAACGCCGCTTCAGCAACGGCTCCAGGCCGGGCCACATGTTCTCCAGCAAGCGGGTCTGCGCCGCCGCGGTCGGGTGGATGCGATCGCTCTGGAAGAGATCGAGTCGGGTCTCGAAGCCGGCGAAGAAGAACGGGGTCAGCGCCGCGCCGTATTTCCTGGCCGTCGTGACGTACATCGCCGCGAACCGGTCGGCGTAGGCCTTGCCGAAGTTCGGCGGGATCATCATGCCGACCAGCTGCACCGTGGCGTGCGCCTTTTGCGATCGCTCGACGATCGCCTCGAGGTTCTGTTGCGTCGTGCCGAGCGGCAGGCCGCGCAGCGCGTCGTTGCCGCCCAGCTCCACGATGACGATCGCCGGCTTGACGCGAGCGAGCAGTTCGTCGACCCGCGACAGGCCGCCGCTGGTGGTTTCGCCGCTGATGCTGGCGTTGGTGATGGTGTAGTCGTAGCGTTGTTCGCGCAGGCGCGCGTCGAGCAGCTTGACCCAGCCGCTGTCGCGCTGCAGGCCGTACTCGGCGGACAGGCTGTCGCCCAGGACGAGGACGACGGGGCTCGACGCCTGGGGTACGGCGGTCGAACTCCCGGCCGCCAGGCCGGTCGACGGCGTGCCGCAGATCGACAGCAACAGACCGACGAATACGCAGAAGCGTCGCATCGGCGACCGGGTGGCGCGGGGTAGGGTGGTGATTTGCGAGTCCATGAGGTCAACGAGAAAGTGGCAGATGAATCAGGTCGGTCCGGCGGTGACGGCTTCAAGCGGCGCGATGCCGACAGGGACGGCGACGGCAGGGGAAGCGTCGATGGAAGCGACGACGGAAGCGACGACGGAAGCAACGACGGAAGCGACGATGGAAGCGACGACGGAAGCAACGACGGAAGCGACGACGGGAGCGACGACGGGAGCGACGACGGGAGCGACGACGAACGCGACCATGGAAGCGACGGTGATCGAGACGACCGCTCTCTCCAAGCGCGTCACCGATGCCGTCGGGACGCTGACCATTCTGGACGACATCGACCTCGTCGTCCGCGCGCGCGAGACGGTGGCGGTCGTCGGCGCGTCCGGCAGCGGCAAGTCGACGTTGCTCGGTCTGCTGGCCGGGCTCGATCGCGCCACCTCGGGTACGGTCGCGTTGCTCGGGCAGGACCTCGGCGCGCTCGACGAGGACGGGCGTGCGCGCCTGCGGGCGCGCCGCGTCGGCTTCGTCTTCCAGTCGTTCCAGTTGCTCGGGCATCTGAACGCGCTCGAGAACGTGATGCTGCCGCTGGAACTCGCCGGTGCCGACGGCGCCCGGGACAAGGCCCGCGCGATGCTGGCGCAGGTCGGACTGGCCACGCGCGAACGTCACTATCCGAAGACGCTGTCGGGCGGCGAGCAGCAGCGGGTGGCGCTGGCGCGCGCCTTCGTCGGCGAGCCGACCATCCTGTTCGCGGACGAGCCGACCGGCAGCCTCGATGCGACCACGGGCGACGGCGTGATGGACCTGATCTTCGCTCTCAACCGCACGTTGGGCTCGACGCTCGTCATGGTGACGCACGACGCCCGCATCGCCGCCCGCTGCGGACGCCGGATCACGCTGGCCGGAGGCCGGATCGTTCCCACGACCGACTGACCGGCTCAGCGGAAGCCGAGCACGTCCTGCATGTCGAACAGGCCGCTGGTTTGCTGCGCCACGAAGCGGGCGGCCAGCAGGCTGCCGGTCGCGTAGCCCTCGCGGCTGCCGGCCCGATGGGTGATCTCGATGCGCTCTCCGGCGCCGGCGTACAGCACCGTGTGGTCGCCCACGATGTCGCCGCCGCGGATCGCGGAGAAGCCGATGCTGCCGGCTGCCCGGGGACCGACCGGCCCGTCCCGGCCGCGGACGGCGATCGCGTCGAGATCGTATCCCAGCGCCGCCGCGGCGATCTCGCCGAGCCGCAGGGCGGTGCCCGACGGCGCGTCGACCTTGTGGCGATGATGGGCCTCGACGATCTCGATGTCGTAGCCGGTCGAAAGAGCGCGCGTGGCGTCTGCGACCAGCTTGAATACCAGATTGACGCCGACGCTCATGTTGGGTGAGAACACGATCGCCGCGTCGGCCGCGGCGGCGGCGATGGCCGCCCTGCCGGCCGCGTCGAATCCGGTCGTTCCGATCACCAGCCGGCCGCGACGCGTCCGGCAGGCGGCGAGATGCGCCAGCGTGGCGTCGGGGCTCGTGAAGTCGATCAGCACGTCGCTGGCATCGAGCGCCGCGTCCACGTCGGACGTGACGCGCAGATCCGCGTGGGCCGTCGCGCCGATCGCCGGCGAGCCCGGCCGCTCG
>CAHJXF010000360.1 GCA_903644065.1 Betaproteobacteria bacterium | reverse complement strand
CCTCGCCAACGTGCACGTGCGGATCGGCGCCGACGCGCACGTGAAGCGCGAGCCGCACCTGCGCGAGATCGAGGCACAATGGGGTCCGGCGCCGGGCCGTCACCAGAGCGACGGCGGTGGTCTGTTCGTCTACGGCGAACGCTTCGGCAACGTCTTCGTCGGCGTGCAGCCGTCGTTCGGCTACGAAGGCGACCCGATGCGGCTGCTGTTCGAGCGCGGCTTCGCGCCGACGCACGCCTTCTCGGCGTTCTACCGCTGGATCCGCGAGGACTTCGCCGCGCATGCCGTGCTGCACTTCGGCACGCACGGCGCGCTCGAGTTCATGCCCGGCAAGCAGTGCGGCCTGTCGGCCGCGTGCTGGCCCGACCGGCTGATCGGCGACCTGCCCAACTTCTACCTGTATGCGTCGAACAACCCGTCCGAAGGCACGATCGCCAAGCGCCGTGCGGCCGCCACGCTGATCAGCTACCTGACGCCGCCGGTCACGGCCGCCGGCCTGTATCGCGGCCTCGTCGACCTGAAGGCGTCGCTCGAGCGCTACCGCCTGCTCGAGCCCGACGAGCTCGACGCCCGCGCGACGCTGACCGTGCTGATCCAGGCCCAGGCCGCCCCGCTCGAACTGGTCGCGGCCGAACCGCCGTGGACCGCCGACGCCGGCGCCGAGATCGCCCGCCTCGGCGACGCGGTGCTCGAACTCGAATACACGCTGATCCCGCACGGCCTCCACGTGGTGGGGCGCGCCGCGGCGCCGCGCGAACGCGTCGACCTCCTGCTCGCGCTCGCCGAGGCCACTCACGACCGCAAGCTCGACCGCGCCTTCGTCGAGGGGATCGTCGCCGGAAAGCCGCTGACCGCGCTCGCCGACGAGTCGACGCTTCACCGCGATCCGCCGCTCGCGTCGATCCACGCATCGCTCGCCGCCACCGACGCGCTGCTCGCGCGCGATCACGAAATCGAAGGCCTGCTGCACGCGCTCGACGGCCGCTTCGTGCGTCCGGCGCCGGGCGGCGACCTGCTGCGCACGCCGTCGGTCCTGCCCACGGGGCGCAATGTCCACGGCTTCGATCCGTTCCGCATCCCCAGCGCCTACGCGGTCGCCGACGGCGTGCTGCAGGCCGGTCGCCTGATCGAACGTCACCTGGGCGACGGCCACCGCTTCCCCGAGTCGATCGCGATGGTGCTGTGGGGCACCGACAACCTGAAGAGCGAAGGCGGTCCGATCGCGCAGGCCCTGGCGTTGATCGGCGCCGTCCCGCGCTTCGACGGCTACGGGCGTCTCGCCGGTGCGGAGCTGGTGCCGCTCGAACGCCTCGGCCGGCCGCGCATCGACGTGGTGATCACGTTGTCCGGCATCTTCCGCGACCTGCTGCCGCTGCAGGTCAAGTTGCTGGCCGAGGCCGCGTGGCTGGCCGCATCGGCCGACGAAGCGGGCGACGTCAACTTCGTCCGCAAGCACGCCCTCGCCTTCCAGGCCGAGCACGGCGGCGACCTCGAGACCGCCGCGTTGCGGGTGTTCGGCAACGCCGAGGGGGCCTACGGCTCCAACGTCAACCACCTGATCGACAATTCGCGCTGGACCGACGCCGACGAACTGGCCGAGACGTATGTCCGGCGGAAGGGCTTCGCGTACGGCCGCGAAGGCCGTCCGGTCAAGCAGGAGGCGCTGCTGCAGAGCGTGCTGTCGGGCATCGACCTCGCGTACCAGAATCTCGATTCGGTCGAAGTGGGCGTCACCACCATCGACACCTACTTCGACACGCTGGGCGGCATCAGCCGCGCCGTCCGTCGCGCCAAGGGACAGTCGCAGGGCGACGCGGCCACGGCGCCGGTCTACATCGGCGATCAGACCCGCGGCGAGCGCAGCGGCACGGTGCGCACGCTGTCCGAGCAGGTCGCGCTCGAGACCCGCACGCGCATGCTGAACCCCAAGTGGTACGAGGGCATGCTCGAGCACGGCTACGAGGGCGTGCGGCAGATCGAGGTCCACGTCACCAACACGATGGGCTGGTCGGCGACCACGGGCCAGGTGCAGCCGTGGGTGTATCAGCAGCTGAGCGAGACCTTCATGCTCGACCCCGCGATGCGCGACCGCCTCGCGAAGCTCAACCCGACCGCGTCGGCGCGCGTGGCCAGCCGTCTGCTCGAGGCGTCGGACCGCAATTTCTGGAAGCCCGACCCGAAGATGCTCGAAGCGCTCAGGCGCGCCGGCGAAGAGCTCGAGGACCGCCTCGAAGGCATCTTCGTCGACGGACCGGGAACCGCATACCAAGGAGCACCCGCATGACCATGATCGAAGCAGCACCCGTCGCCTTTCCCGAGTTGAAGCGCAGTCTCGTGCGGGAGGCGGCCCGACAGGCATCGCGCACCGATGGCGAGGGCAGCGTGCAGGTACAGCTCGACCCCAACCAGAAGATCGGCAACGCGAAGGTCTTCGCGGTCTACGGCAAGGGCGGCATCGGCAAGAGCACCACGTCGTCGAACCTGTCGGTCGCGTTCAGCAAGCTCGGCAAGCGCGTACTGCAGATCGGCTGCGACCCCAAGCACGACTCGACCTTCACGCTGACCAAGAAGTTGATGCCCACGGTCATCGACGTGCTCGAGTCGGTCGACTTCCACGCGGAGGAGCTGCGCGTCGAGGACTTCGTCTTCACCGGCTACAACGGCGTGATGTGCGTCGAGGCGGGCGGGCCCCCGGCCGGTACCGGCTGCGGCGGCTACGTGGTCGGCCAGACCGTCAAGCTGCTGAAGGAGCATCACCTGCTCGAGGAGACCGACGTGGTGATCTTCGACGTGCTCGGCGACGTGGTGTGCGGCGGTTTCGCGGCCCCGTTGCAGCACGCGGACCGCGCGCTGATCGTGACGGCCAACGACTTCGATTCGATCTTCGCGATGAACCGCATCGTGCAGGCCATCGGCGCGAAGGCCAGGAACTACAACGTGCGCCTCGGCGGCGTGATCGCCAACCGCAGCGCGGCCACCGACCAGATCGACAAGTTCAACGCGCAGATCGGCCTGAAGACCATGGCGCACTTCCCCGACCTCGACGTGATCCGCCGCAGCCGCCTGAAGAAGTCGACGCTGTTCGAAATGGAGTACTCGCCGGAGCTGGAGGCGGTGCAAAAGGAGTACCTGCGGCTCGCCGCGTCGCTGTGGCTGGGGACGGATCCGCTGATCTGCACGCCGATGAAGGATCGCGACATCTTCGATCTGCTGGGGTTCGACTGACCCTGTCGTTCCGGCGAAAGAGCTTGCCCCGGCAAGGGGTAAGCCGGCGCCAGGATCTGATCAGCGAAGAAGATTGGGCCCCGGCCTTCGCCGGGGTGACGACAAAAACGAAGCGATGAACGAAGCCACTTCCTACCTCGACCGCCGCGCCAGGATCGAAACCTACTTCGATCGCACCGCCGCCGACACCTGGGCGCGGCTCACGTCGACCGCGCCGGTGAGCGGCATCCGGGCGACGGTCCGGGCCGGGCGCGACCGCATGCGCGCCACGCTGCTCGCGTGCCTGCCCGACGACCTGCACGGCCGTCGCATCCTCGACGCGGGTTGCGGTACCGGCGCGCTGGCGGTCGAAGCCGCGCGGCGCGGCGCCGAGGTCGTGGCGATCG
>CAHJXF010000359.1 GCA_903644065.1 Betaproteobacteria bacterium | reverse complement strand
GTTGCGGGTCCGATCGACCTCCGTCCGCAGACGCCGTCCAGGCGCTGCGCGAGCCGACGACTCGGGGCTCGGCGACGAAGTCGACGAGGTCGTCGCCTGCAGCGGCATCGGCTGCACGACGAGACCGGCCTGCAGCGGATACGCCGGTCCTGGCAGGGCCGTCCGACCGCTTCGGCGACCTGCAGAGGAGGCGCCGCTGCCGTCGGGCCTGCGACGAACCGATCGCGAGGCCGCGCGAGGCCGCGCGAGGCGGCGCGAGGCGGCGCGAGGTGGCGCGAGACGTCGTCTGCAGGCGCAGCGTCCCGAGACCCGCCCGGCGATGCATCGCCGGTCATCGCCTTTTCTGTACGATCCGTCCGCCCCCACGCAGTCCCAGGCGCAGGCGCAGTCGCCCTCGCAGCCAACACGCCGCCATGAGCACCAGGTCCTTCTTTCCCCGGCAAGTCGTCGATTCCTCCGGCAATCGGTGGGACTGGGCGTTGTTGCCGCTCGTGCTGGCGCTGCTGTTCGCGCTGTCGTACGCCGGGTCGCAGATGGCCACGCCGTACGCGGTCGGCGAGGCGCTGCCGATCACGCTCGATCCGTGGATGCTGCCGTACTACCTGCTGCGCACCACGTTGCGGATGTTCCTCGCGCTGGTCGCGTCGCTGGTCTTCAGCTGCGTGTTCGCCGCGGTGGCCGCGAAGTGGCGGGCGGCCGAGCGGGTCATGGTGCCGCTGCTCGACATCCTCCAGTCGATCCCCATCCTCGGCTTCCTGTCGATCACGGTGACCTTCTTCATCGCGCTGTTTCCCGGCAGCCTGCTCGGCGTGGAGTGCGCGGCGATCTTCGCGATCTTCACGTCGCAGGCGTGGAACATGGCCTTCAGCCTCTACCAGTCGCTGCGCACCGTGCCGGCGGAACTCGACGAGGCGGCCCGCGTGTTCCAGTTGTCCGGCTGGCAGAAGTTCTGGCGCCTCGGCCTGCCGTACGCGATGCCGGGCCTGCTGTGGAACATGATGATGTCGATGTCCGGCGGCTGGTTCTTCGTCGTCGCGGCCGAAGCCATCTCGGTGTCGAACCAGAACATCAAGCTGCCCGGCGTGGGCTCGTACATCGCGCTGGCCATCGAGGCGCGCAACCTGAGCGCGGTCGGCTGGGCCATCGGCGGCATGATGGTCGGCATCGCGCTCTACGACCAGTTGTTCTTCCGGCCGCTGATCGCGTGGGCCGACAAGTTCCGCTTCGAGGAAGGCAGCGCCGAAGCGGAGCCGACCTCGTGGGTGCTCAACTGGTGGCGCCGCACCGATCGCACGCAGCGGTTCGGCGTGGCCGCGGTGCGCGTCTTCGAGCGCTCGCTGACGCTGTTTCGCCATCGTCACGACGGCACGTCGATCCGTGCCCGCACGTCGCCGCCCAATCCGCTGCTGACCCGGGTCGGCGACGCCGCGATCGCCGGCATGGTGCTGTTCGCGCTGTGGTGGCTGATCGGCTTCGTGCGCGGCGAGGTCGCGCTCGCCGAAGTGCTGCACGTGTTCGTGCTCGGCTTCTACACCATGCTGCGCGTCGTCGTGCTGATCGCGCTGGCCGGGCTGGTGTGGGTGCCGGTCGGCGTGTGGATCGGGCTCAACCCGCGCTGGTCGGGTCGCCTGCAGGCGATGGTCCAGTTCCTCGCCGCCTTTCCGGCCAACCTGACGTTCCCGGTCGCGGTGGTGCTGATCGTCCGCTGGCATCTCAACCCGTCGATCTGGCTGTCGCCGCTGATGGTGCTCGGCACCCAGTGGTACCTGCTGTTCAACGTCATCGCCGGCGCGTCGACGATCCCGACCGAGCTGCGCTACGCGTCGCAGAACATCGGCCTGACCGGCCTGTTGAAATGGAAGCGCTACCTGCTGCCGGCGATCTTCCCGAGCTTCGTCACCGGCGCGCTGACCGCGAGCGGCGGGTCATGGAACGCCAGCATCGTCGCCGAGTACGTCACGTGGGGCGACACCACGCTCGAGGCCCAGGGCCTCGGCAGCTACATCGCGCACATGACGGCGATCGGCGACTTCCCGCGGATCGCGCTCGGCATCGCGGTGATGTGCGTGTTCGTCATGACCATGAACCACTTCGTCTGGCGTCGGCTGTACCTGATGGCCGAAGACCGGATGCATTTCTGAGCGTTCATTCCCGAGCGGAGACCGTGCGATGCGCGATGCCATCATCGAACTCAAGGGGGTCGGCAAGTCGTTCCGCTCGGCCGACGGCAACGCGCGCGCGGTGCTCGACGGCGTCGACTTCCGCCTGGAGCGCGGCGAGATCGTCGCGCTGCTCGGCCAGTCCGGGTCGGGCAAGTCGACCCTGCTGCGCATCATGGCGGGCCTCGTCGCCGCGGACGCCGGCACGGTCAGCTACGGCGGCCAGCCGCTCTACGGCCCGGCCCGCGGGGTCAGCATGGTGTTCCAGTCGTTCGCGCTGTTCCCGTGGCTGTCGGTGCAGCAGAACGTCGAGATCGGGCTCGAGGCGCGCGGCGTGTCCGCGGCCGATCGGGCGCGGCGCGCCGAGAAGGCGATCGACCTGATCGGCCTCGCGGGCTTCGAGGGGGCGCTGCCGCGCGAGCTGTCGGGCGGGATGCGCCAGCGGGTCGGCATCGCGCGGGCGCTGGTCGTCGAGCCCGAGGGGCTGCTGATGGACGAGGCGGTCTCGGCGCTCGACGTGCTGACCGGCGAGCGCCTGCGCGAGGACATCCTCGAGCTGTGGTCGAGCGGCTCGATGCCGACCAAGGCGATCCTCGTCGTGTCGCACAACATCGAGGAGGCCGTGCTGATGGCCGACCGGGTGCTGATCTTCGCGAGCGATCCGGGCCGCGTCCGCTCGCAGCTCGCGATCGGCCTGCCCCGCCCGCGCGACCCCAACGGCTCGGACGTGCGCGACCTGGTCGACGAGGTCTACGCGTTGATGACCGGCGGCCGCGGCGCGCTCGACCGCACGACCGTCGAGCCGGACGAGCTCAGTCTCGCCGACCGGCTGCCCGAAGCCGACGTGGCGCGCATGGACGGCCTGCTCGAGCTGCTGCTCGACGACCCGTTCAACGGCCGCGCCGACCTGCCGATGTTCGCCGAGGCGAGCGAGCTGACCGACGACGAGTTGCTGCCGCTGGTGCAGGCGCTGTCGCTGCTCGACATGACGCGGACCGCGGACGGCGACCTGCACATCACGCCGGTCGGCCGGCAGTACGCGGACCGGTCGTACACCGACCGGCAGGCGATCTTCGGCCGCCAGCTGCTCGCCCACGTGCCGTTCATCGCGCACATCCGCCACAGCCTCGACCAGGAGGAGACCGGCGAGCTGCCCGAGAAGCCGTTCCTGCGACTGCTGCAGGAGACGCTCGACACGACCGAGGCCGAACGCGTGATGCGGACAGCCATCGAGTGGGGCCGCTACGGCGAGATCTTCGAATACGACTACCACACGGGATCGATCCAGATTCCCCACGACGACGAGGCGCACGAGGCGGGGATCGCGTCTTGAGCGCCGCGCGAGCGAACACCTCGCGCGGTCAGGACGGCGTGGTGGCCAGGCCGTGCCGCTCGCCGAGGCGGACCAGCTCCCGGGCGATCCGCCGGGCCGCCGGCTCCTCGTCGGCCAGGCGGGCCG
>CAHJXF010000358.1 GCA_903644065.1 Betaproteobacteria bacterium | reverse complement strand
CGCCGCGCGACCTCCGCTCCACCCCGCTCTCCGCCCGCATGCACATTCACATCCTCGGCATCTGCGGCACGTTCATGGGCGGACTCGCGGTCCTCGCGCGGGCGGCCGGGCATCGCGTCACCGGTTGCGACGCCGGCGTGTATCCGCCGATGAGCACGCAGCTCGAAGCGCACGACATCGCGCTGATCGAGGGCTGGGATCCGTCGCAACTCGACCTCGCGCCCGACCTCTTCGTGATCGGCAACGTGGTGTCGCGCGGCAACCCGCTGATGGAAGCGATCCTCGACGCCGGCCGGCCCTACGCGTCGGGGCCGCAGTGGCTTGCCGACCACGTGCTCGCGGGCAAGACGGTGTTCGCGGTGGCCGGCACGCACGGCAAGACCACGACGACGTCGATGCTCGCGTGGATCCTCGAACAGGCCGGCCTGCGGCCCGGCTTCCTGATCGGCGGCGTGCCGGCCGGCGCGGATTTCGACACCTCGGCGCGCCTGACCGACACGCCGTGGTTCGTGATCGAGGCCGACGAGTACGACACCGCCTTCTTCGACAAGCGCTCGAAGTTCGTGCACTACCGGCCCCTCGTGGCGGTGCTCAACAACCTCGAGTACGACCACGCCGACATCTTTCCCGACCTCGTCGCCATCGAGACGCAGTTCCACCACCTGGTGCGCACGGTGCCGTCGCGCGGGCTGCTGGTCGTCAACGGCGGGAGCGAAGCGCTGGCTCGCGTGCTCGCACGCGGCTGCTGGTCCGCGGTCGAGCGCTTCGGTGGTGACGATGACGCCGACGTCGACGCCGACGCCGACGCCGACTGGTCGGTGCGCGTCGGCGGCGACGGATCGGGCGCGACTTTCGACGTGCTGCACGCAGGCGACGTGGTCGGCCATGTCGCCTGGACGCTGCAGGGGGCGCACAACCGCGCCAACGCGCTCGCGGCGCTGGTCGCCGCGCGACGGGCGGGCGTCACTGTCGAACGGGCCTGCGAGGCGCTCGGCCGCTTCGCGGGCGTCAAGCGCCGCATGGAGGTGCGCGGCACCGTCGACGACGTCACCGTGTACGACGACTTCGCGCACCATCCCACCGCGATCGCGACGACCATCGAAGGCCTGCGCCAGCGCCTCGGGCACGAGCCCGCCGGCCGGGCGTCGCGCATCGTCGCGGTCGTCGAGCCGCGCTCCAACACGATGAAGCTCGGCACGATGAAGGAGGCGCTGACCGCCAGTCTCGCCGGGGCCGACCGGGTGTTCGGCTACGGTGCGCGAGCGGGTCGCGACGCGCTCGGCTGGAACCTCAGCCGGGTGCTC
This sequence comes from Betaproteobacteria bacterium, assembly GCA_903644065.1. Lineage (GTDB taxonomy): Bacteria > Pseudomonadota > Gammaproteobacteria > Burkholderiales > Burkholderiaceae_D > CAHJXF01. The sequence continues at coordinate 2,328 of CAHJXF010000358.1, read as the reverse complement.
GCGCCGCTCAACGAAGGCATCAGCGGCGAGGACCGCAGCAAGCAGGGCTCGAAGGCCGCGGTGTTCGACGACATCGAGCAGTTGATCGCGGCCATCGTCGTCGTCGCGCAGCCGGGCGACCACGTGCTGATCATGAGCAACGGCGCCTTCGGGGGAATTCACGACCGGCTGCTGGCGGCGCTGCAGGTGCGTGCCGAGCGCAAGGCGTCGGCCTGAGCCGCGCGCGCGACCGGCCATCCCGACGCGCGACGACGAGGGCCTCGTGATCCTCTATCTGCACGGCTTCCGTTCGTCGCCCCGCTCGACGAAGGCGCGACAGCTCGAGGCGCGGTTGCGCGCTCGCGGCCTCGACGCGGGTTTTCGCTGTCCGCAGTTGCCGGTGTCGCCGCGCGAGGCGTCCCGCCTGATCGAGTCGATCGCGGCGGAGCGGGGCGACGGGCCGCTGGCGCTGATCGGCTCGTCGCTCGGCGGCTACTACGCGACGTGGCTCGCGGAACGCGTCGACTGCCGCGTCGTGCTGCTCAATCCGGCCGTGCAGCCGGATCGCGACCTGCTGCGCCACCTCGGCGTGCAGACCGTCTATCACGCCGACGAGACCGTCGACGTGAAGCCCGTCTTCATCGAGGAATTGCAGGCGTTGCGCGTCGGGCCGATCACGCGGCCGGAACGCTGGCTGCTGGTGGCTGCGACCGGCGACGAACTGCTCGACTGGCACGAGATGACGGCGCGCTATCCCGATGCGCGACGACGCGTCATCGCCGGCAGCGACCATGGCCTGTCGGACTTCGCGGACTACATCGACGACGTCATCGACTTCGCCGTCGACTTCAACACCGATGCGCCCGCGACGGCCCGCTGATGCAATCGTCCTTCGTCTCCGCAACCATCCTCCTGGTGCTGGTCACCGACCCGCTCGGCAACGTGCCGATCTTCGTGGCGGCCCTGCGCGCGGTGCCGCCGCACCGCAAGGCCCGGGTGATCCTGCGCGAGTGCCTGATCGCGTTCGCCATCCTGTTGCTGTTCATGGTCTTCGGCAACCGCTTCATGGACGCGCTCGGCCTGTCCGACGTGTCGTTGCAGATCGGCGGCGGCGTGATCCTGTTCCTGATCGCGTTGCGGATGGTGTTCCCGGTGCCGGAAGGCATCTTCGGCCAGGCGCCGGGCGGCGAGCCGTTCATCGTGCCGCTCGCCATCCCCGCGATCGCCGGCCCCTCCGCGCTCGCCACCGTGCTGCTGCTGGTGTCGCGCGAGCCGGACCGCCTGTTCGACTGGATCGCCGCGCTGACCGTCGCGTTGCTGATCTCGGCCGTCGTGCTGGTGTTCTCGGACCGGTTGCAGCGACGGCTCGGCGAGCGGGCCGTGATCGCGTTCGAGCGGCTGATGGGACTGGTGCTGACGGCGATCGCGGTCGAGATGATCCTGAAGGGCGTGCGCGCGTTCGTGCTGCAACTCGGCGCGACCTAGCGCCCCGCCCCGTCGGTCAGCCGGTGCACTCGAGCTGCAGCGACTCGATGCGGCCGCCGGGCCCGAGCTTCGTCAGCAGGCCGCTTTGCCGACTGTTGGGGCCGAAGGACACCGAACGGTCCTTGAACAACGCGTGCTCGTAGACCCGCAGCGTCGCCTTCGGCCCGGTCACCAGGCTGTCGATGTCGCGCTTGAGCTGCTTGGCGGCCACCTGGTCCGCGGTCTCGAGCGACAGCGGGCCGACCAGCGTCGCCGGGTCGCCGGCGAAATTGCGGTCGGGATACAGCTGCGCCCAGCAACCCGCCTCGAGGCCGGGTGTGGTCAACTGCACCGGGACCTGCACGACCACCGGTTGCGGACGGGTGTCGCCGGTCGCCGTCTGCAGGCCGCTCGTCGTCGTGCTGCACGCGGCGAGGGCGACCAGGGAGGCCAGGGAGAAGAGGGCGGTAGGCGCGTTCATCGGCAGTCCTTGAAGGGGAAACGGCCAGCGTGCTGCGGGTCCGGGCGTCGCCGGGACGGTCGGCGGTGCAATCGAGCGCCGGACGACCACCGATGCGCGGGGCGTCCGCCACGCCCCGTTTCGTTCCGCCGTCGGCGCGGTGCGTCGGGCCCGACGCACGAACCTCAGCGGATCTTCTTTGCGTACGCGTAGGCCTCGTTCAGCTGCTTCGACTTCGTCTCGGCCAGTTCACGCAGCTCCGGCCCGAGCGTCGCGACCTTGTCGGGGTGGTACTGGGTGATCTTCCTTCGATACGCCAGCGAGACCTCGTCGTGCGTCGCGTGCTCGGCGACCTCGAGCGTGCGGAACCACGTCGCCGAGATCGGTTCGAGCGCAGGTGGTGCGGGCGGCGCGGGCGGCGCGGG
>CAHJXF010000357.1 GCA_903644065.1 Betaproteobacteria bacterium | reverse complement strand
AGCCAGGCCAGGCCCGACAGGATGATGTGGCGATCGCGGTTCTGCTGCGGATAGGGCGCGCTGACCCATTCATCGACAAAGCCATCGATCGGCAATGTCGCGGCCGTCGCATGCGACACCGGAAGCGACGCCACGAGCGCCGCCGAGAGCGCCGCGGCGATCCGTCGTCGCCGCGTCACGGCCGACCCTCGTTGGCGACGCCGTGCGCGATCAGGCGGACCAGCAACGCCGCCACGCAGTCGTGGATGCGGTCCGCGTTGGCGACCTGCTCGGCCTTGTCCTCGGCGTCGAGGTCGAAGACGTCGTGCGACCACCAGTACTGCATCGTGTCGTAGCGCTTGAACAGCGGCACGTCGAAGCGCCGCGTGTTCCAGCGCACGGCCTCGCGATACGCGTCGGTGTTGACCAGCAGCGACGCGCGCGGGCTGAACTGGCTGTCGATCAGCAGCACGTCGCTGCCCTGCTCGCGCAGTTCGCCGATGCCGCGTTCGAGCGACTGGCCGAATTCCATCACCGGCGTGCCGCGCGCCGCGTCGGCCGAACCCGTCTGCCAGATCACGAGCGCAGGCCGGAGCGGCAGGATCTCCTTCGCGATGCGGGCATACATCGACGGCGCCGTCTGCCCCATCGCGGCGAGCACCACGAGCCGGGCCTGCGGTTGCGAAAACCTCTTCTGGAAGCGCGTCTCGAGCCGCGCGGGGAATGCCGCCTCCTTGCGGCTCGTGCCGCTGCCCGCCGCCGAGCCGGAGCCGATCACGACGATCGTCAACGGGGTCGGCGACTTCAGGGCGCGCGCGAGACGCGGCAGGGGACCGTCGATCAACGCGGTCTCGTCCGGCACGCTGCAGCGCGCCGAAGTGCCGGCGTCGTCCGCCGCATAGGGCGCGGCCCACCCGGCGACCGGCAGCAGCGCGAGCAGGAAGGCGCCCAGCACGGATCGCGCGTGACGACCCGTGTCGCGCTCGGGCCATTCGTGTCGTCGGTGGTCGGATCTCGTCATGTGATCGGGCGGAGCGGTCGAGGGTGCACGTTGCGATTCGGTAAGGGCATCGCTCAACCGTTCACGGTCCGCGTCGATCGCCGCTGTCCCGCGGACGCCTCGCGACCGCGATACCAGTTCATCAGCATCGCCAGGCCGGTCATGAGGCCGATACCCGCGACGCTGACGCCGATCTGCATCGGCCAGTGCGCGTTGAACTCGACCAGCACGAAGTGCGCGGCGAACGACAGGAAGATGCCGAGGCAGAACACGTAGAGCGACTGGCGTCCGCACGCGATCAGCGGCTTCGCCCAGGATCGTTGCAGGAACCGTGCCGAGGGTGCGATGAAGTGCGCCGCCAGGTACGCGAGGGCGAGGAAGTGCAGCAGCCTGAGGATGTCCATGTTGGTCTTGTCGATCGGGTACATCCACTCGATCCACGGCGACGGCATCGCCTTCGTCATCAGGTCCGCGAACAGGCCGATCTGCCAGCTGCCGGCCACGAACGTCGACAGCCCGAGATACACCGCGGCGACGACGCCGAGCCACGGCCGCCAGCGCATCGCCGGCCGCCACGACGGCGGCGCGATCGCGCACAACACGCCGATGAAGAACAGCAGTTGCCACGCGAAGGGATTGAAGAACCAGCCGATACCGTCGACCGCCGTGGGCAGATTCCAGCCGGCGTAGCGGGCCGCGAGATACAGCGCGAACGATCCGGCCAGGGTCGTCATCGGCATCGCCCGCAACGCGCGACCGACGAACGGGAACGCGAACAGCAGCACGATGTAGAGCGGCAGGATGTCGAGGTTGGCGGGCCGAAAGCGCAGCGTCAGCGCCTCGAGCAGCGCGATGTGCGGCGCTTCGAGAAAGCGCGCGATGTTGACCTCCTCGATGTACATCGAGTTCGAGAAGCGCTCGGCCAGCCAGGCGATCTGCGCGGTGTAGAAGATGAACAGGACGAGATGCGCGACGTACAGCTGCCAGCAACGCCGCCACACGTGCGCCGTCATGTACACGAAGCCCAGCTTGCGTTCGGACCGGCCGTACGCGATGGCCGCCGAGTAGCCCGAGATGAAGACGAAGATCTCGGTGGCGTCCGAGAAGCCGAAGTTGCGCAGCGTGAACTGCCCGACCATGTTCGACGGCACGTGGTCGAGGAAGATGAACCACAACGCGAGGCCGCGGAAGAAGTCGACCCGCAAGTCGCGCTCCTTGCCTTTCGCCGCCGCCGCGACCACGCGTCGCTGCTCGCGGACGCGCGACGCGACGCGGGCGATCGCGCGCGCGGTCAGGCCGGACGAGACGAAGCGCATCGGTGCGAAGGGGAGGCGGCCGCTGGCTGGTGCCCGGGTGGTGGCGTCGAACGGTCGCGCTCGACAGGCGCTCGGGTCGTCGGCCGAATCATGGCGATGCGGGAGTCGATGACGGGCGCGATGCGCGATCCGTCATGCCACGCTGCCGAGTTGCCGAGCTGCCGCGCTGCCGCGAATAACCAGTGTCGCGCTGCCGCTCGTCGCATGTCGGCCGCCCGCGTCGCTCGGTCCGGGCGTCCGTCGCGGACGGCGTCGTGGATCAGCCCGTGCCGCCGACCGTGAGCCCGTCGATCCGCAGCGTGGGTTGGCCGAGGCCGACCGGCAGGCTCTGGCCTTCCTTGCCGCAGGTGCCGACGCCGCCGTCGAGCGCCATGTCGTCGCCGATCATCGACACCCGCGTCAGCGCATCGGGTCCGTTGCCGATCAGCGTCGCGCCCTTGACCGGATAGGTGACGCGGCCGTTCTCGATGCGCCACGCCTCGGTGGCGGTGAAGACGAACTTGCCGTTGGTGATGTCAACCTGCCCGCCGCCGAAATTGACCGCGTACAGGCCGTCCTCGACCGACGCGATGATCTCCTTCGGGTCGCGCGTGCCGTTCAGCATGTAGGTGTTGGTCATGCGCGGCATCGGCAGGCTGGCGTACGACTCGCGCCGTCCGTTGCCGGTCACGGCGGTCTTCATCAGGCGCGCGTTCTGCGTGTCCTGCATGTAGCCCTTCAGGATGCCGTCCTCGATCAGCGTCGTGCACTGCGTGGCGTTGCCCTCGTCGTCGATGTTGAGCGAGCCGCGACGGTCGGCCAGCGTGCCGTCGTCCACGATGGTGATGCCGGGCGCCGCGACGCGCTCGCCGATGCGGCCCGAGAACGCCGACGAACCCTTGCGGTTGAAGTCGCCTTCGAGGCCGTGGCCGATCGCCTCGTGCAGCAGCACGCCGGGCCAGCCCGGTCCGAGCACCACGGTCATCGGTCCGGCCGGCGCCGGACGCGCATCGAGGTTGACGAGCGCCTGGTCGACCGCCTCCGCCGCGTAGGTCGCGAGCCGGTCCGCGTCGAAGAACGCGTAGCCGAAGCGGCCGCCGCCGCCGGCGAAGCCCTGCTCGCGACGGCCGTCCTGTTCCGCGATGACGGTCAGCGACAGCCGCACCAGCGGACGGATGTCGGCCGCCAGCACGTCGCTCGCGAAGCGCGACGACGCCGCGACCATCACGACCTCGTAGGTGCCGGCCAGGTTCGCCATCACGTGCGTGACGCGCGGGTCGCGGGCGCGGGCCAGCTTCTCGAGCCGCTCGAGCAGCGCGACCTTGGCGGCCGGCTCCATCGTGGCCAGCGGATCCATCGGCGCGTACAGCGCGGCGCGCGA
>CAHJXF010000356.1 GCA_903644065.1 Betaproteobacteria bacterium | reverse complement strand
CGGTCGCGGACAGCGGCGGCGCGGTCGGCGGCAACGCGATGCGCCACAGCGGCCACTCGACCGGTCGCGCGGCGAAGAAGTCGTCGCTCTGCTCGCGCATGCCGACCCACGCCGCGTCGGCTTCGGCCCGCTCGACGTCGACACCGCCCACGCGGCGGATCCCGGACCGCACAGCGGCCTCGCTGCCTTCGAGACGGATCAGCATGCGGCCGCCGCGCGCGACGTAGCGGCCCCCGTCGGACGGCTGCGAGGTCCATGCGCTCGCGGTGATCGCGATCGGCAGGCCGGCCCAGCGATTGAATTGCTCGAGGGCGGCCGCCTCGTCGAGCGCGAACGCCAGCGTGACGCTGGCAGGCGGGATCGGCAGCACCTTCAACGACACTTCGGTGACGACGCCTAGCGTGCCGAGCGAGCCGACCAGCGCGCGGCTCATGTCGTAGCCGGCGACGTTCTTCATGACCTGGCCGCCGAACGCGAGATGCTGGCCGCGGCCGTCGATCAGGCGTGCGCCGAGCACGAAGTCGCGTACCGCCCCGGCGGCCATGCGACGCGGACCCGACAGGCCGGCGGCGACGCAGCCGCCGATCGTGGGACCGCGGAGCGCGGCCTGCAGCGCAAGCGAGATCGCGTCGTCGCCGGTCGGCGGCAGCGAAGCCGCAGCCGGTGCGAAGCGGGGCGGCTCGAAGGCCAGCATCTGCCGGTGCTTCGCGAGCAACGCCTCGACTTCGCCGAGCGGCGTGCCGGCCCGCGCGACCACGACCAGCTCGCTCGGTTCGTAGTCGACGATGCCGCTGTGGCCTCGCGTGTCGAGCGCGGCACCTTCGACGCGATGCCCGTACCACGTCTTGGTGCCGCCGCCGCGGACGACGAGCGGACTGCGCTTCGCCGCGGCATCCCGGACCGCATCGACCAGCGCGTCGACGCCGTCGAGCGGAGCCGACCGCAGCGTCGACCGCGGGTCCTGCGCGACGTCCGCCATCAGAAGCGCGGCAGGTCCGGGTGCGGCAGCGCGCCGTGGTGGACGTGCAGGTGACCGAACTCGGCGCAGCGATGCAGCGACGGAATGCCCTTGTCCGGATTGAGCAGCCGGGCCGGATCGAAGGCGCGCTTGATGCCGTGGAAGGCCGCGAGCTCGGGTGCGGCGAACTGGACGCACATCTGGTCGATCTTCTCGACGCCCACGCCGTGCTCGCCGGTGATGGTGCCGCCCAGCGCCACGCACAACTCGAGGATCTCGGCGCCGAAGGCTTCGGCGCGCTGCAGCTCGTCCGCGTCGTTGGCGTCGAAGAGGATCAACGGATGCAGGTTGCCGTCGCCGGCGTGGAACACGTTGGGGCAGCGCAGCCGGTACTTGTCCTCCATCGCCTGGATGGCCTTCAGCATCTCGCCCAGCCGCTTCTTGGGAATGGTGCCGTCCATGCAGTAGTAGTCGGGCGACACGCGGCCCGCCGCGGGAAAGGCGTTCTTCCGGCCGGCCCAGTACACCAGCCGTTCCTTCTCGTCTTGCGACACCACCAGCCGCTTCGCACCCGCGGCGCCGAGCACGGCCTCCATGTGCGCGATCTCGTCGGCCACCTCGTCGGGCGTGCCGTCGGACTCGCAGAGCAGGATGGCCGCGGCGTCGAGGTCGTAGCCCGCCTTCGCGAACGGCTCGACCATGCGCGTCGCCTGGCGGTCCATCATCTCGAGGCCCGCGGGGATGATGCCGGCCGAGATGATCGCGGCCACCGCGTCGCCGGCGGTCTCCACGTCGTCGAACGACGCCATGATCACGCGCGCCAGTTGCGGCTTGGGAATCAACCGTACCGTGACTTCGGTGACGACCGCGAGCATGCCCTCGGACCCGATCACGAGGGCCAGCAGGTCGAGCCCCGGACAGTCCGGCGCCTCGGAGCCGAAGTCGACCGGCTCGCCGCTCATCGTCAGGCCGCGCACGCGCAGCACGTTGTGCACGGTGAGACCGTACTTGAGGCAGTGCACGCCGCCCGAGTTCTCGGCCACGTTGCCGCCGATGCTGCAGGCGATCTGCGACGACGGGTCGGGCGCGTAGTACAGCCCGTGCGGCGCCGCGGCCTCCGAGATCGCGAGGTTGCGCACGCCCGGCTGCACGACCGCCGTCCGCGCCAGCGGATCGAGCGACACGATGCGGTTGAGCCGCGCCAGGCCGAGCAGCACGCCTTCGCCGTGCGGCATCGAGCCGCCCGACAGGCTGGTGCCCGCGCCGCGCGCCACCACCGGCACCTCGAGCCGCGAGCAGATGCGCAGGATGGCGACGATCTGCGCTTCGGTCTCGGGCAGTACGACCACCATCGGCAACTGCCGGAACATCGACAGGCCGTCGCACTCGTAGGGCCGGGTGTCGGCGGGCTTCCACAACACCGAGGCGGACGGCAGGATCTCGAGCAACGCGTTGGCGACGGTCGATTGACGGTCGACGGCCGTGCGCTGGGCGACGGGTAGATCGGCTGGAGCATTCATGGATCGACGGTATCACGTCGTCCATCGCGCGAAGATCACGAGTGCCGAGCCCGTCGAGGGGTCGTTCGACGTCGCTTTGCCCCCGCTTGCGATTACCGCGAGTCGCGGCTTCTGCCGACGGTCGGCGGGCGCGGAACGTCGTATCGTCTGCCGCCTCGCAACGACCTACGGACACTGGAGCATCGATGAAGCAACGCACTCTCGGCAGCGGCGGCCCCGCCGTCTCGGCGATCGGCCTCGGCTGCATGGGCATGTCCGAGTTCTACGGCGTCGCCGACGCCGCCGAAGCGCTGGCCACCATCCGCCACGCGCTCGACGTCGGCGTCACGCTGCTCGACACCGCCGACATGTACGGCCCGTTCACCAACGAGAAGCTGGTCGGCGAAGCGATTCGCGGCCGGCGCGACGAGGTGTTCGTCGCGACCAAGTTCGGCAACGTGCGCGGGCCGAACGGCGAGCGCCTCGGCATCGACGGCCATCCGGACTACGTGCGAAAGGCCTGCGACGAGTCGCTGGCAAGGCTCGGCGTCGACACCATCGACCTCTACTACCAGCACCGGGTCGACCCCAACGTGCCGATCGAGGACACCGTCGGCGCGATGGGCGAGCTGGTCGCGGCCGGCAAGGTGCGTTACCTCGGCCTGTCGGAAGCGGCGCCCGAGACGCTCGAGCGGGCGGTCGAGGTGCACGCGATCCACGCGCTGCAGACCGAGTACTCGTTGTGGTCGCGCGATCCCGAGGACGAGCTGCTGCCGCTCTGCGACAAATTCGGCATCGCGTTCGTGCCGTACAGCCCGCTCGGTCGCGGCTTTCTGACCGGCCGCTTCCGGAAGCCCGACGACCTGCCGGCCGGCGACTTCCGTCGACACAACCCGCGCTTCGCGGGCGACAACTTCCAGAAGAACCTCGACGTGGTCGCGAAGGTCGCCGAGCTCGCGACGGAGAAGGGCTGCACGCCGGCGCAACTGGCGCTCGCGTGGCTGCTCGCGCAGGCCGACCACATCGTGCCGATTCCCGGCACGACGCAGAGGACGCGGCTCGACGAGAACGCCGGCGCGGTCGACGTGGTGCTCGACAAGGACGACCTCGATCGCATCGAGGCCGTGGCGCCGCGGGGCTTCGCCGCCGGCACGCGCTACGACGAAGCGGGGATGCGGGCGGTCAATCGTTGACAGCGCGACG
>CAHJXF010000355.1 GCA_903644065.1 Betaproteobacteria bacterium | reverse complement strand
CGGATAAAAAACCTCGACCCCAGATCGCTGCTGGCCTCGTCGATGATTTCCAGCGCGAGCCGATCCGCACCGCCGAACTGTCGCGCGAGCTGCGGGCCCGGCAGAAACTGCTCGCCCGGCGCGGCGCCGACGGGGCAGTGCCGCTGCGCATCGCGGCGCTGATCGACGCGTGGATCGACGCGTTGCAGCCGTTCGCCGCCGATCCGCTCAAGCCCGAGGCACCCGTCCTCGCCGAGCGCCTGAAGACCCTGCGCGGCACGGTCGTCGCGGCACGCGACGCCATCGCCGACGAGTGAACCCCACCGACCCGAACGGAGACCCCATGACCCCACCCACCGACGTGCTCGAGCTCGCCACCGGCGACGAGACCCTGCACGGGGCCGACCTGCAGGTCGCCATCGACGCGTTGCTGGCCATGGCCAGCAGCCTCGACGAAGCCATCGCCGGCGCGACCGAGGTCGACGAGATCCAGTCGATCGGCGCGGAGCAGTCGCGCCTGAACGACCAGGCGATGGCGCTGGTCACGGTGCAGGTGGCGCTGCTGGCCGGCGAGGTGCGCATCACGGCCGACCACATCAACGCCGCCGCGCAGTACGCCGCCGACGCCATCGCGAAGATGGCCGACTGGAAGAAGCGCATCGCCGCGATGGGCCAGGTGGTCGACTTCTTCGGCGTCGTCGCGACCGGCAACGGCGCGAAGATCCTCGAGGCCGCGATCAAGCTGAAGAAGGTGCTGGACTAGCTGCATCGGGCGCCGCCGGGCCGGTCGCCGGCGGCAGGGCAACGACCCGAGCGCAAGGCGGAGCAGGAGGCGCATGCGAGCTTCGCCTCGAACGGATCGCGACGAACGGACCCGCGTTGCGAGGCCCGCGGGGCGCGACCTTCGCGGAACGGCCCCGTCGCGCCGACGGCGACCTCCGCTCGTCCGGACCGCCGGGGGAACGCGCTGGCCTTCCCTCGACGGTCACTGCGCCAGCGCCGCGATCGGATCCAGCCGCGCCGCGTTGCGCGCCGGCAGGAAGCCAAAGACCACGCCGATCAGCGTCGACACCATGAAGGCGACGACGATCGACATCGTCGACACGATCATCTTCCACGGACCGCCGAAGGCCTCGAACGCGAACGCGAAGCCGAGCGCCAGCGCGATGCCGGCGAAGCCGCCGGTCAGGCAGACCAGCACGGCCTCGATCAGGAACTGCCGCAGGATGTCGCCGCGCCGCGCGCCCACCGCCATGCGGATGCCGATCTCCTGCGTGCGCTCGATCACCGACACCAGCATGATGTTCATCACGCCGATGCCGCCCACGATCAGCGAGATCAGCGCGATGGCCGACACCAGCAGCTGCAGGCCGCGCGTGGTCTTCTCCATGCTCTCCCGCACCGTGTCGTTGTTGCTGATGAAGAAGTCGAACTTGCCGTGGCGCGTCGTCAGCAACCGCTTCACGCCCGCTTCGGCCGCCTTGCTGTCGGCGAGGTCGGCGATGCGCAACGTCACGCTGCGCAGCGAGTCCTGGCCGGTCAGGCGCGACATCACGGTGGTGTACGGGATCCACACGTTGAGCGCGTCCTCGGCGTAGAACACGCTGTGCCGCTTGGCGATCACGCCCACCACGCGCACCGGGACGCTGCCCACCAGGATGACCTGCCCGAGCGGATCCGACCCGTCGGCGAACAGCACGCGCTGGACGTTGCCGTCGATCACCGCGTCCTGCGCCTGCATCGCGACCGCCGGTTCGTCGAAGGCCTGACCCTCGGCGAACGAGTAGCCCCGCACGCGGAAGAACTGCGCGCCCACGCCGTTGACGCTGGTGGTGCGGTCGACGTTGCCCTTCCGCAGCACCACCGTCGTCATGATCTGGGGCGTGACGCTGTCCACGTAGTCGAGCGTGCCCAGCGCCTTCGCGTCGGCGTTGCTGAGCGGTCGGGCCAGCCCGGCGCGCACGTCGCCCCAGCCGCGGCCCGGATAGACGTCGAGCGTGTTGGTGCCGAACGACGACAACTCGCCCAGCACCTGGCGACGCGCGCCCTCGCCGAGCGCCACCACCGACACCACCGACGCGATGCCGATGACGATGCCGAGCGTCGTCAGCAACGTGCGCAGGCGATGACTGGCCATGCTGCGCAACGCCATCGCCGCCGCCTCGACCAGGCGCGCCACGACGTCGGCCCAGCCCGCTTCGCCGGCGAGCGCCGGCACGTCGTGCGGCGGGACGACGCGTCGCTCGCGCGTGGCGCGATCGGACACCACCATGCCGTCGCAGAGCTCGACGATGCGCTCCGCGTGCGCCGCGACCTTGGCGTCGTGCGTGACGATGATCACGGTCTGCCCCTGCGCGTGCAGCTCCTCCAGGATGCGCAGCACCTCCTCGCTGCTCGCGCTGTCGAGCGCGCCGGTGGGCTCGTCGGCGAGGATCACCTCGCCGCCGTTGACCAGCGCACGGGCGATGCTGACGCGCTGCTGCTGGCCGCCCGACAGCTCGTACGGTCGATGCGCGAGCCGCTCGCCGAGGCCGAGCCGCTGCAGCAGCCGCGTGGCACGAGATTGTCGCGCCGTCGCCGAGCGGCCCGCGTAGATCGCCGGGATCTCGACGTTGCGGAGCGCGGACAGGTCGCCGAGCAACTGGTAACGCTGGAAGATGAAGCCGAAGTGCTCGCGCCGCAGCCGGGCGAGCGCGTCGGGGTCCATCGTCGCGGTCTCCTCGCCGGCCACGCGGTAGCTGCCGGCGCTCGGCCGGTCGAGGCAGCCGAGGATGTTCATCAGCGTCGACTTGCCCGATCCCGAGACGCCCATGATCGCGACCATCTCGCCGGCCTCGATCGACAGCGTGACGTCGCGCAGCGCGTGCACGACCTGGTCGCCGGTGCGGTACGAGCGGTTCACGCTGTCGAAGCGCAGCAGCGGCGTGCTCACGACGGCCCGCCGGGCGGCGCGGCGTCGCTGGTCACGACCAGGTCGCCCACCGAGAGTCCGTCGATGACCTGCGCCTGCACCCGGTTGTTGAGGCCGATGCGGACCGTCCGGTCGACGATCCGGTCGCCCGCCTTGACGCGGACCTTGAAACGGCCGTCGCCGGCCTTGCCGCCGAGCGCGGCGCTGGGAATGGCCAGCACGTCCTTGACGGTGGCGACGACGATGGTGGCCTGGGCCGTCATCGCGATGCGCAGCTTGCCGTCCGGGTTGGCCACGTCGAAGATGCCGTTGTAGTAGACCGCCTTGGCCGACGCGCTCGCCGCCGCGCCCGAGGCCGACGCGCCGCTGTCGGTGGCGAGCGTCGTGGGCCCTGGCTCGACCCGCTTCAGCACCGTGTCGTAGCGCGTGTCGGGGTCGCCCAGCAACGTGAAGTACACCGGCAGGCCGGCATGGATGCGCGGCACGTCGGCTTCGGAGATCTGCACCTTCACGTTCATGCGGTCGAGCTGCGCGAGCTTGATGATGGTGGGCGCCGAGAACGCCGAGTTGACGGTCTGTCCCTGCTCGGTGAGGACCGCGACGACGGTGCCGTCGATCGGCGCGACGACGCTGGTGTAGCCCACGTTGACCCGCGCGGTGTCCTCGCTCAGCTGGGCCTGCGCGAGCTGCGCGTCGAGCGCCGCGATGTCGGCCTGCGTCGTGGCGAGCGCGGCCTCGGCCGTCTCGAGGTCGGCCTGCGAGCCGGCGTCGATCCGGACCAGCGCGCGCAGGC
>CAHJXF010000354.1 GCA_903644065.1 Betaproteobacteria bacterium | reverse complement strand
CTACGCGCCACGTAGTCGACGATCGCCTGCCACACCGGCGCCGCGCCGGTGGTGCCCGAGACGTCCCACATCGGCGCACCGCTCGAGTTGCCGACCCAAACGCCGACCGTGTAGCGCCCGGTGAAGCCGACGCACCAGTTGTCGCGCATGTCCTTGCTGGTGCCCGTCTTGACCGCGGACCAGGTGCGGGTGCCGAGCACGCTGTGCATGCCGAAGGTCGTCACCCGCGCCTCGCGGTCGGCGAGGATGTCGACGACGATGGACGCGGCGGCGGGATCCATCACGGCTCTCGTCGCAGGATGCATCGCCGACCTCGTCGCCATCGCCGGCGTGGGCATGGGCATGGGCATGGACATGGGTGCCCCCGAACGCGTCGCAAGCGCAGGAGCGCCGTCGCGCGTCGGCAGGGACAGCACGATGGGCCCGGCGGTGCCGCGATTGCCGAGCGCGCGATAGGCGTTGGCCAGGTCGGCCAGCGTGACCTCCGCCGAGCCGAGCGCCAGCGCGTAGCCGTAATAGTCGCCCGACTCGTGCAACGTGGAGATGCCGAGCGCCCGCAGCCGCTGGTGGAAGCGCTCGGGCGTGACCATCACGAGCGTGCGCACCGCCGGCACGTTGAGCGACGACCCGAGCGCGGTGCGCACGCTGACCGGGCCCTTGAAATCGTGATCGTAGTTCTGCGGGATGTAGAGGCCGCCGGTCGTGGCGAGGTTGACGGGCGAGTCGTCGAGGATCGACGCGGCCGTCAGCCAACGCTTCTCGATCGCGAGTTCGTAGAGGAACGGCTTCAGGGTGGAGCCGGCCTGGCGCGGTGCCAGCACGTGATCGACCTCGGCCGCGTCGGACAGCGATCCCGACGAGCCGACCCAGGCCAGGACCTCCCCGGTCCGGGTGTCGAGCACGACGACCGCACCGTCCTCGACGTTGCGTTCGGCCAGCTCGGCCAGATGCGTGCGCAACGTGGCCCGGGCGAAACGTTGCAGGCGGGCGTCGAGCGTGGTGGGGACGAGGGCCGGCATCGCAGCGACACCCGGGTCCTTCTGGCCGCGGGGCAGACGCCGCAATACGGCGCGGGCGAACTGCGGCGCGAGCTGCGGATCGCTGTCCAGGCGCGGCGCGCCTTTCCGGCCCAGGACCAGCGCCGTGTAGTCGTCGAGGCCGCGACACTCGGCCGACTGCCCTTCGGCGACCAGGATCGCGCAGGCCCGCTCGGCGACGCGCGACGGCGGCGCGTTGGGTGCGCGGACCAGCGCCGCGGTGATCGCCGCCTCGCGGGCGTCGAGGCCGCTCGGATACTTCTCGAACAGCGTCGCGGACAGAGCGGCGATGCCCACCAGCTCGCCGCGATAGCCGACGAGGTTGAGATAGGCCTCGAGAATGCGGTCCTTCTGCCAGCCGCGTTCGAGCGCGACGGCGGTCGCCGCCTGCGACAGCTTCTGGCCCACGGACCGACCGCCGTCGCCGGCCCGCAGGTCGTCGTCGAGCAGGCCGGCGAGCTGCATCGTGATCGTCGACGCGCCGCGCGTGCGCGTGTTCCACAGGTTGCTCCAGGCCGCCGCGCCCACCGCGGTCCAATCGACGCCCGAGTGCTCGTAGAAGTGCTTGTCCTCGGACAGGACCAGCGCCGCGCGCAACGCCGGCGAGACGTCGGCGAGCGCGGTCCACGCGAGCCGGCGCACGGTGGGATCGGTGCGCAGGACCTGCACGACCTCGCCGTGGCGATCGGTGAAGAGCGTCTCGCTGGTGCGGTAGGCGGCGCGGGTGGCGGCGTAGGTCGGCGTCGACGCGGCGCACGGGGTCGCAGCGAGGCCGAGCAGCGTCGCGCCCACCCAGCACACCGCGAAGCCGCGTCTCCAATCGCCGACGCCACGACGCACACCAGATTTGAAATAACTGCTGTCCCCCATTCGTCTCATCGTATTTCCGTGAAATCGACGGTTCAATCCTGCGTTCTTACTCTTCCAGGTGCACGCTTTCGAGGGTCACGAAACGCGAACGCCTTAGGCATTCGAAGGATGACCGGTACGCGGCGAATGTCTATCGTGCTTCCAAGCTGTGAAGGACGACGCTCGCCGTCAACGAACTCGCAAGCGACGGTGTGATCACGGCGCACGATGTTTTCCGCGCTGGTTCATTTTTATCTTTAATCTTGGAGAATCAAAATGCAAGAAGTCACTTTGCGCGAAGCAGCAGTCGTAAGTGGTGGAGGTGCCATCGGCAACTTCATTGCCGGAAAGATTGCTGGCTGGATTCTGGATCAGGTCATGGCCGGCAACGTGGACTATTCCAGTATTGCTGAACAACAAGGCACTTACTACAACACGGTCGGCGCCTGATGAACGGGGAGGCCAAGTCCTCCCCCCCAAATCGCAGTGATACCGATGCCACAACTCATCTCCTTCATATTGAGCAAGCGTCACGGACCATTTGTCTTTGTGATCAAAACCACCTTGCTGGGCTGGGTCATGACAGCACTGTTCGTCGTTATTGCCTCCATAACCGGTCAAACGGATGACGCAGAGACAAGAAATCCATTTCTTTCCCTCAAGGTCATCACAGCGTTGATAACGGCCCCGCTTTTTGAAAACGCTTGCATGATCGTTTGCATCGAAGCCACAAGAACATTCGTTACATGGCATCCTGAAAAACTTGCAGTTGTATTCGTTATGATCGTTGCCGGGGCAGTTCATGTTTCAAGAGGCTTGCTCTTTGCTATCTATGCCGGACTATTCTTCGGCATTATGGCTTACTCCTACCTCATTTGGACGGGACTTTCAACAATCCGCAGATACACGCTGACGGTTATGCAGCACTTACTTGCAAATTTGCCAGCTTCGCTCGTGATGTTATCCAGTCTTCGGTGAGCTTCAGCGTCTCATCAACGAATGCATCGCGAACAGCCGGTGAAGGATCAAACAACTTCAGGTTTGATCACGGACAACTGAGCCCGGCTCAGCACTGAATCTTTCGAATTGAGATGGAAACATTAGCGAGTCTCGATACAAGCCTTGAATTGAGGGACTTCGCTCAAGGCTTCACCTCCACCACCGCGTTCGGCACCTCGCCGTACATCTCCGGCGCGTACATCGCCTCGACCCGCGTCGGCGGTAGCTGGAAGGTGCCCACGTTGTTGAGGCGCACCGTGTACTCGGTGCTGAACTTGCCCTTCGGCACGAAGCGGTAGTAGCTGCGATAGTTCTCGAAGCTCTTCTCTTCGTAGGCGGGCCAGGTCCAGCCTTCGCGCTGCTCGCCGGTCGACGCCAGTTGTGAATCGCGGCCAAGGCCG
This sequence comes from Betaproteobacteria bacterium, assembly GCA_903644065.1. Lineage (GTDB taxonomy): Bacteria > Pseudomonadota > Gammaproteobacteria > Burkholderiales > Burkholderiaceae_D > CAHJXF01. Next base: position 422 of record CAHJXF010000354.1, on the reverse strand, counting down.
GTGCCGAGCACCGACGCGCCGCCCGGGATCGGGTCGGACAGCACTACCCAGCTCATGTCGGTCTGCGCGTCGATCTCGACCTTGATGCGCAGGACGTCGCCGCGCGAGTACACGTTCTTCACCTTCTGCTCGACCGGCGTGATCGTGCGGGTGATGCGGTAGCCGGACGTGAACGGCGCCTTCAGCGGAACGGCCGCCAGGCTCTGCACCGTCAGCCACGGCTTGCCGGTGCCGTCCTGCGTCACGTCGAGGTCGCGTCGGGCCGATGGTCCGTCTTTCGGTGCCTGCGCACCGGCCGGCGTGGCGGCGCTCCCCGCCCCGCCACGCGGCGGCCAGGCGAGCAACAGGCTGCCGCCCTGCGGCTTGTCGGCCCACGACAGCGTCGCGGGGCGGCCGCCCGCCACCATGGCCCGCGACACGCC
>CAHJXF010000353.1 GCA_903644065.1 Betaproteobacteria bacterium | reverse complement strand
CGTCGATGCAGCGATGCAGCGACGCGAAGCCCACTCACCGACCTCGAGCCGCGCCACGCGCCCCTCATCGATCCATGTCCGACCAGACCAGACCCGCCGGCGACGCCGGCAAGAACGCGGGCGCGCAACGCGGCCCCACCTCCGCCGGCGGCGTCGACTACAAGTCCACGCTGAACCTGCCCGACACGCCGTTCCCGATGCGCGGCAATCTCGCCAAGCGCGAGCCGCAATGGATCGCCGAATGGAAGGCGCGCGACGTGTACGGGCGCATCCGCGAAGCCCGGCGCGGCGCGACGTCGTGGATCCTGCACGACGGCCCGCCGTACGCCAACAACCCGATCCACATGGGGCATGCCTTCAACAAGATCCTGAAGGACATGGTGGTCAAGTCGAAGAACCTGGTCGGCTTCGACGCGCCTTACGTCCCCGGATGGGACTGCCACGGCATGCCGATCGAGATCCAGATCGAGAAGCAGTTCGGCAAGGCGCTGCCGGCCGGCGAGGTGCAGGCGAAGTCGCGGGCCTACGCGGAAGTGCAGATCGACAATCAGCTGCTCGACTTCGAGCGCCTCGGCGTGCTGGGCGAATGGGATCGCCCGTACAAGACGATGAACTTCGCCAACGAGGCCGAGGAGCTGCGCGTCCTCGGCCGCATCCTCGAGCGCGGCTACGTGTTCCGCGGGTTGAAGCCGGTCAACTGGTGTTTCGACTGCGGCTCGGCGCTGGCCGAGGCCGAGGTCGAGTACCAGGATCGCCGCGACCTGTCGGTCGACGTCGGCTTCCCGTTCGTCGACGACCAGCGCGCGGCCCTGGCTGCGGCCTTCGGCCTCGCGTCGCTGCCCGAACGGCCGGGCTGGATCGTGATCTGGACCACCACGCCGTGGACCATCCCGTCGAACCAGGCGCTCAACGTGCATCCCGAGTTCGACTACGCGCTGGTCGACACGCCGCGCGGCCTGCTGATCGTCGCGCGGGAGCGGGTCGCGGCTTGTCTCGCGAGCTACGGCCTTGAGGGCGAGGTGCTGGCCACCTGCGAGGGGGCGGCGCTCGACCGGATCGCGTTCGCGCACCCGTTCTATCCGCGTCGCTCGCCGATCTACCTCGGCGACTACGTCACGCTGGAACAGGGCACCGGCGTCGTCCACTCGGCACCGGCCTACGGCATCGAGGACTTCATCTCGTGCAAGGCCAACGGGATGACGGACGACGAGATCGTCAATCCGGTGACCGGCGACGGCACCTACGCGTCCAGCGAACCGCTGTTCGCGGGCCTGTCGATCTGGGCCGCGAACCCGAAGGTGGCCGACGTGCTGCGCGACGCGGGGGCTCTCTTCCGCGTCGAGGAGTTCTCGCACAGCTACATGCACTGCTGGCGGCACAAGACGCCGATCATCTACCGCGCCACGTCGCAGTGGTTCGCGGGGCTGGACCTGCTGCCGAAGACCGGCACGTCGCTGCGCGAGACCGCTCTGGCCGCCATCGAGGCGACCCGTTTCTTTCCGCACTGGGGCAAGTCGCGGCTGCACGCGATGATCGCCAACCGTCCCGACTGGACGCTGTCGCGCCAGCGCCAGTGGGGCGTGCCGATGGCGTTCTTCGTGCATCGCGAGACCGGCGCGCTGCATCCCGACACGACCGCGTTGCTGGACGACGTCGCCCGCGTGATCGAGCGATCGGGCATCGAAGCATGGCAGGCGGTGGACGTGATCGAGGCGTTGAAGCCCTACGACCGCGGCACGCCGGAAACCGATCCGTCGATGTACATGAAGAACCGCGACACGATCGACGTGTGGTTCGACTCGGGCTCGACCTTCCAGACCGTGCTCGGCGGCACGGACCACCACGGCTCGCACGGGGACCGGCTGCGCTATCCGGCCGACATGTACCTCGAGGGGTCGGACCAGCATCGCGGCTGGTTCCATTCGTCGCTGCTGATCTCGTGCATGCTGAACGGTCGGGCGCCGTACGACATGCTGCTGACCCACGGCTTCGTGCTCGACGGCCAGGGACGCAAGATGTCCAAGTCGCTCGGCAACGTGACCGCGCCGCAGAAGCTGATCGACCAGTACGGCGCCGACATCGTGCGCTGGTGGACGGCCTCCACCGACTACTCGGGCGACGTGCTGATCTCCGACGAGATCATGAAGCGCGTCGTCGAGAGTTATCGGCGGGTGCGCAACACGCTGCGCTTCCTGCTCGCCAACGTGTCCGACTTCGATCCGGTCGCGCACGCGCTGCCGATTCGCGAGTGGCTGGAGATCGACCGCTACGCGATCGCGCGGCTGGGCCAGCTGCAACGCGAGCTGTTGGCGCATCTCGAGGTCTTCGAGTTCCACCCGGTCGTGGCCAAGCTGCAGACCTACTGCTCCGAGGACCTCGGCGGCTTCTATCTCGACATCCTGAAGGACCGGCTCTACACGTCGGCCGCCGACAGCCCCGCGCGTCGCTCGGCGCAGAACGCGCTGTGGCACATCACCAACGCGCTGCTGCGCCTGCTCGCGCCGTTCATCTCCTTCACGGCCGAGGAAGCCTGGGCGGTGTTCGCGCCCGACGCGCTGGCCGAGCGCGGAACGATCTTCGCCGAGACCGTGCACGTGCTGCCGGCCCTGGATCAGGCAGACGCGTTGCTGCACAAGTGGAACGTGATCCGCACCTTCCGCGGCGACGTGCTGAAGAAGCTCGAAGACGCCCGGAGCGCGGGGCTGATCGGCTCGTCGCTGCAGGCCGAGATCGACCTCCACGTGCCGTCGGATCGCTACGGTCTGCTGCTGATGCTGAAGAACGACCTGCGTTTCGTGATGATCACGTCGCAGGCCGTGGTCCACGAGTCGGCCGACGAGGCGGAGCACGAAATCGTCGTGACGCCGTCGCCGCATCCGAAGTGCGATCGTTGCTGGCACTACCGCAGCGACGTGGGCCGGGACGCGACGCATCCGACGTTGTGCGGACGGTGCGTGTCGAACCTGTTCGGCAGCGGCGAGGCGCGCAGCTTCGCATGAGGTGTATGGACGCGATTGCTCGCGATCGCGACATCGATCGGTGACCGACGCGCCCTTTCCTCGCTGCACGCGGTCGGTTAGCCGATGTTCGATCCCGGGAAGCCGGAGACGACTGGTTGCGGCCTTCCGCTCCGCTCATCCGGACGAAATGCAAGGTGGGCCGACGGATCCGGCTTACCGGCTGTCGCCCGCCTGCCCCAGCAGCGCCGCCCGCAAGCCCTTGTCCACCGCGCGTTCGCCGATGAACATCCTGAGCAGCGCGACGTAGAAGTCGTCGCCGGCGATCGCATCGCCTTGCGCCTTGCCGTTGACCAGCAGCCGCGTGCCGTGCGCCGGTTCGTAGTCGAGGTCGATCGCATCGCCCTTGCGGACGCGACCGACCGCACGGACCTTGGCGTCGAACTGCTCCATGCGCTCGGTCAGAGCGTCGAGCGCCGCGTCCCGGTAGTTCTTGCGGATGCCGTCGCCGAAGGTCTTCGCGAGCAGGCCCGAGTCGACGTCGAGCAGCATGCGGACCGAGATGCGCTTCGCGCCCGGTTCCGCGTACACGGCGTCGGCGTCGCCGGCCTTTTGCAACAGGTAGAGGCCGGCGACGTAACCCTTGAAGAGGGCGCCGCCGCGCACGCCGATACCGTTCAGCACGACTTTGCTGCCGCCCACCCGGACGCTGTCCTCGTAACGCATGCCTTCCCGTTCGACCGTCGCCGCGC
>CAHJXF010000352.1 GCA_903644065.1 Betaproteobacteria bacterium | reverse complement strand
GCGCTGCCGGCGGCGGCCGGCAGCGCGTCGGCGCTCCGTCGCCTCAGCGGGTGCACGCCGCGTTGTTGAGGGTCGCGGCACGCGACTTGAGGATGGCGCCCTGCGCCGCCTGGCCCGAGGCCGACTGCAGGTTGAACATGTAGTTGCCCCACCACGCGCCGGCCGCCCAGTAGGTCCATCCGTACCAGACGTCCCGGTCGTTCTGCAGGATCGCGGTCGCGTAGTTGAGGGTCGACAGGCATTCGCTGCGCTGCGACGTGCCGAACTCGCCCAGGAACAGCTTGACGTGGTTGGTCCGCGCCCAGCCGCCGATGTTGTACAGCGCGGTCAACGCCGGCTGCGCCGCGGTGCAGGTGTCCGACGTGCCCGAATAGTCGCCGTCGAAGTACTGGTGGACCTCGAAGACGACGTTCGCGTCGCCGCGGGCCAGCGGCAACAGCGCGGTGGCGTTCGAGACCGGACCGACCGCCGAGAACCAGCTCTGCGCGCCGGTCCAGTTGGTGCCCGGGACCATCACCAGGTTCTGCGCGCCGGTGGCGCGGATCGCGGCGAGCGTGCGTTGCGCGATGCCGGCCCACACGTCGGCCGGCATGTCGTGCGGCTCGTTCATCATCCCGAAATCCACGCCGGCACGGTTGGCATAGCGCGCGGCGAGGCGGCGCCACAGGTCGGGCAGCGCCGTCGGCTGCGCGGACGACGCGGCGAGCGAGGCGCCGCGGTACTGGCTGTAGTTGTGCACGTCCAGCACCACGGTCAGGCCGCCGGCGAGCGCGAGCTGGACGACGTTGTCGACGCGGACCATCTCGCTTTCGAGCAACGCGCCGGACAGCACCGGCTGCACGCGTTCCCACAGGATCGGCACGCGCATCAGCTTGAGGTTGAGGCTCTTCAGCAGATCGACTTCGTTCTGCGCCGGATAGATGTAGTCGTAGCCGTAGCGCCCGGGCAGCGAGCCGGCGTTGAACTCGCCACCGGACACGTTGGCGCCGGGTAGGGCGTAGTTGGCGCAGGCGGCCTCGGCCACGTTGAGCTGCGCGGCGGCGAGGGCGATGGCGGTGAATCGGGCGACCAGCGGTCGCAGGCGGCGGATCTTGATCAGGGGGGATGTCATCGGTCAGAGTGGTTGAAGGGCGACGCCACGGGCGCGGCGCCGCACGACCCACCGTAAGCAAGCGCAAGTTCGCGGTAAAGCGTCGCAGCGATCCGGGCCTGCCCTCCAAACGCCTAGGACCTTCTCGATGGTTCGCGGCGCGCGATCGAACGAAGACGACGAGGTTCTCCGCAGGGCGTCCGCGCCGCCCGCCGTCACGGCCGGATCGAAAGCGATCGATGGCGCGTGCGGCCCGCGCGACGGTGCGTCGATGAGCCGCATCGTTGCGAAAACGGGCAGCTAGCCGACCTTCCTCACGACCGCTCAGGCGAACGCGGGCGTTGCCGCTCGGAGATCGACCCGGTCGACCGGCTCGCGATCCGGACGAAGAAAGGCGATGACTGTGGTCGTGCGACAACGGCCCGACCGACACGACGGCGGCAGGCCCGAAACGGCTCGCGGGTCGATCGGTCCGTCGATCGAACCCCGTCGCCGTCAGACGTGCTTCGGTCGTCCGAGCCGGATGGGTCCGCCGGGCGCTTCGGCGTCGACGTCGCGACCATCGCGGGTGACGCGCAGCAGGCCGCGTGCGGCGAGCGTCGCGGCCACGGCACGCACGCGCGGCATCAGCACGCGCCAGGCGTCCTCGTCGGCGCCCAGCGCGCGGGCCACGTCGGACGGACAGAGCGTGGCGTCGGCACGGCGCCGGTCGAGCAGGTCGAAAAGCGTCGCGGCGATCCGTTCGTCGCCGACCGTCTCGCTGCTCAATGCATCGACGGCTGGCCGTTCGACGCCGTGACGCCACCATCGACCGGCAGGGCCACGCCGGTGACGAAGCTGGCGTCGTCGCTGGCCAGGAACGCCACGACGGCCGCCACCTCGGACGGCTCGCAGCCGCGGCCGAGCGGGATGCGGTCGAGAAACTTCGCCATCGTCGCGTCGTCCTTCTCGATTTTCGCCGTCATCGGCGTAAAGGTCAGGCTGGGACACACGCAATTGACCCGGACGCCGTCGGCACCGGCATCCAGCGCCATCGAACGCGTCAGGTTGACGATCGCCCCCTTCGACGCGTTGTAGGCCGGCATGCCCCAGTCGCCGCCGAGCCCCGAGACCGAAGCCGTGTTGACGATGCAGCCCTTGCTCTCGATCAGCCGCGGCAGCGCCGCGCGCGAGCCGTGGAAGACGCCGCCGGCATTGGTCGCGAGCGTCTTCTCCCAGTCCTCGAGGCTGCCGTCGACGACGGTCCCGCTCGGCGCGATGCCGGCGTTGTTGACCATCACGTGCAGCGCGCCGAAGCGCTCGACGGTTGCCGCGACCAGTGCCTCGACCTGGGCATAGTCGCTGACGTCGGTCGTGCGGGTCGCCGTACGATCGGGCGGCAGGTCGCTCGCGACGCGCGCCAGGTCGTCCGGCTTGTCGCCCGACAGCATCACGCTCGCGCCCTCGGCCGAGAAACGTCGCGCGATCGCCTCGCCGATGCCCGTTCCCGCTCCCGTGACGATCACCACCTTGTCGTCGAACCGCATGCCGTCCTCCCGTCGAACAGCCGCGCACGTCGATCGCGCACGGTCCTGCGAGCAGCAGCAGACCCGTGCCGGACAGGCGAGTTCAGCGCGCCTGGTGCTTCGTCCGATGCGGGCGACGGCAGCGCGCGTCGCAGGCTCAGCGCGCCGGACCGAAGCCGCTCTTCTCGATCACGCCGTGCGCCGCCGGCGAACTCAATTCGGTCACCAGCGCAACCGCTTCGGCGCGATGGGTCGTCGACACCAGCATCGCGACGTCGTAACGGGTCAGCCGCTTCAGGTCGCCCGGCAACGGTCCGACCAGCTTGACGCCCGCGACCGGCAGGATCTCGCTGATCTGCTGCAGGCCGAGGTCCGCCTTGCCCTTCGCGACGGCCTCCAGCACGTTGCCGCCGTCGAGCTCGAGCAGCTTCGGCTGCATCGCTTCGTCGATGTGCAGTTCCTTGAACAAGCCGATCGCCAGCGCACCGCTCGACCTTTGCGTCGGATCGACGATGACCACCTTGCGAGCCGCGAGCAGCGTGGCCTTCAACGCGTCGGCCGTCGCGATGTCCGGCACCGGCGCGCCGCCACGGACCGCCACGCCGATCTCGGTCTCCCCGAGCGCGCGCCGGGTCGAGACATCGATCAGCTTCTGCTTCATCAGGAAGAACACCTGCTCGCTAGACGAGATCACGAGGTCGGGTCGCTCGCCCTTCGCCAGCCGGTCGCGGATCGCACCGGAGGTCGCGTAGGTCGCGACCACGCGCGGCAGGCGGGCATCGCGTCTTGCCAGAAGCGCGGCGACCGGCGCCTTCATCGCGCCGGCGCACAGCAAGGTGAGGTCGGCGGCACTCGCTGCCGACACGGTCGTCGCGCTCGCGATGAAGACCATCGTCGAGGCGACGGCGACCCGCAGGCCGTGCATCCCCATACCGCGACGACGCGGCGTCACGCGGCCAACCGGGTGGTCTCACCCAGCGCGGCACCGCTCGCGATCCACGACTCGAGCCCGTCGGCGTTGAGCCGGATATCGATCGACAAGACGTCGTCGATCCGCTCGGGCCCGATGCCCCACGGCTGGCGCGCCGCCTCGTCGCCGGCGATGCGGCGCACGCCGGTCCT
>CAHJXF010000351.1 GCA_903644065.1 Betaproteobacteria bacterium | reverse complement strand
CGAGACCACCGCGGCGCAGGCGCCGGTGCCGCAGGCGAGCGTCTCGCCGGCACCGCGCTCGTGGACCCGCAGCCGGGCGTCGTGCCGGTCGACGACCTGCAGGAAGCCGGCGTTGACGCGTGCGGGAAAGCGACGGTGGTGTTCGATGCGAGGTCCGAGCGCGGCGACCGGCGCGGCGTCGACGTCGTCGACGACGATCACGGCGTGGGGGTTGCCCATCGAGACGATGCCGACGACGACGGGCGCGCCGTCGTCGACGTCGAGCGGCCACAGTGTCTCGTCGGCCTGCCGGGTCGCGACGAGACCGCTCGCATCGAACGGCAGGTCGCCGGCGGCGAAGCGCGGCGGACCCATGTCGACGGTCACGTCGCCATCGCCCTCGATGCGCGGCACGATGAGGCCGGCGCGGGTCTCGACGCGGATCGACGGCGCGTCGCTGAGGCCGTGTTCGCGCACGAAGCGGGCGAAGGCCCGGGCGCCGTTGCCGCACTGCTCCACCTCGCCGCCGTCGGCGTTGTAGATGCGATACGAGAAATCGGCGGTCGCGCGATCGGCCGGCGGCCCGACGACGAGGATCTGGTCGGCGCCGACGCCGAAGCGCCGATCGGCCAGCCAGCGCCACTGCGCCGCGGCCAGCGCGATCGGCGCGCGCGTGGCGTCGAGCACGACGAAATCGTTGCCGGCGCCCTGCATCTTGGTAAAGGCCAATCGCATCGGGCGATTATCATCGACTCGACCGGCAACGTCGATGTTCGATGAGCGGTCGGCCACGCGGACGCCTCGAGCCGAACGGCCCGCTCGGCAGCCATCCGAGTCGAATTCGCCGCGACCGTCGCGCCGGCAGGCGTGCCGGCATCGACAGGAGCAAGAACGCATGAAGACGATCATCGGCCTGCTGTTCGCCCTCGCGTCGCAGATGCCGGCGCCGGTCCACGCCGCAGTTCCGAAAATCGCCTATCAGGTCATCTGCGACGACCCGACGGCCAACGAACTGATCTCCGGATCCGTTCGCTCGCGCATGACCGCGGCCGGACTGGAGTTCGCGGACCGTCTGCCGTTCAAGAAGCTCGTCGTCTATGCCCAGCGCGACGTGAACGATACGATCAATGCGAATGGATGGACGTTCGCGATCGCGCATGTCTCCAATCAGGCGACCTATTTCGTCGCGTCCAGATTGCTCCCGACGCACGGCCCGGAAATCGACGAAGCGAAGCCGGTGCTGATCGACATGATCAAGGAAGACGGCTTCCTGACTTATCTGAATACCGCTCATCTCGACCGGCTGGATGCCGGCACCGCGTCGATCCTCGCCGACCTGCTCGTCACGGAACTGGTCAAGCGGCTGCCGAAGTAGGGGGCGACTGCCCGCGGCTGAACATGTCGCCTTCTGCGGATCGCTGTTTGTCGCGCGTCTCGGCGATTTCGCCGCTTTCCCAAAGCTGAACGCACGGTCGTCGATATTGCGAATGCGTTGGCCGCACCATCGCGGCCGACTGTCGACGCGGCCGTGAGCGGCACCCGCACGCAGTCGTTCGAGTGCCATGTCGCTCGAGGTCTCCCGTTCGAGAGCCGTTCCGTTATAGGGCCTCCATGCTCGCAGACCCCGCCATCGACTTCCTCGCCGACGCCGTGCTGGTCGTGCACGTCGGCATCGCCGCCTTCGTGGTCGGCGGACTGGCCCTGGTGCTCCTCGGTCGGGCGATGCGCTGGCGCTGGGTCGACCAGGTCGGGTTTCGCGCGGCGCACGTCGTCGCGATCGGCATCGTGGTCGCCGAGTCCCTGTTCGGCGTCGTCTGCCCGCTCACCACGCTGGAGATGTGGCTCCGCTCGCGCGCGGGGGCGTCGACCTACGGCGGCGGCTTCATCGAGCACTGGATCGGGCAAGTGCTGTTCTATAACGCCCCGCCGTGGGTCTTCACCGCGTGCTACTCGGCATTCGGTCTCGCGGTGCTGGCGACCTGGTGGTTCTTTCCGCCCCGCCGGCAACGCCGGTCCGACCGGCGCATCGCACGACGATCGCGATGAACGAGGTCCATTCGGCCGTGTCACCACTCACCCGTAGAACTTCGCCTCGCCCAGCGGCCGCGTCTTGAAGCGCTTGTGCGTCCACAGATACTCCGCCGGCGTCTCCAGCACCCGTTCCTCGATGAACGCATTCATTCGCCGGGCCGCGCGCGCCAGCGTCGCCGGCTCGTCGTCGTCGCGGTCGGGGAAGGCCTCCCATGGCGGATAGAAGCGCGCCTCGTAGCCGTCCTTCGTCATCCGCGTCACGCACGGCACCACCGTCGCCCGCGTGATGCGCGCGAGGCGCGCGGGGGCCGTGATGGTCGCGGCGGTCACGCCGAAGAACGGCACGAAGGCCGCGTCGCGGGCGCCGAAATCCATGTCGGGCAGGTAGTAGAACGACAGCCCGCGGCGCATCGCGCGCACCGCCGGTCGCATGCCGTCCTGGCGCGACAGCAGGATCGGCCGGTTGAAGCGGCTGCGTGCCGCGAGGATGGTGCGGTCGAGCACGGGGTTCTTCTGGTGCGAGTACATCGAGATCGCGTGCATCAGCATCGAGAAGCGGATGCCGCCCGCGTCGAGCCCGACGAAGTGCGGCGCCAGCACGATCACCGGACCGCGCGCGGCGGCCTGCTCGAAGTGCTGCAGGTCGACCCAGCGGATGTGCCGCTCGATGCGCGCGCGACTGCCCCACCACACCAGCCCGCGGTCGAGCAGCGCCTGCGCGAACACCCGGAAATGCGCGCGCGCCAGCCGCCGTCGTTCGCGTTCGGGCATCTCGGGAAAGCACGCGCGCAAGTTGATGCGGGCCACGCGGCGACGCTGCGCCGCGACGCCGTAGAGCAGCAGGCCGAGCGCCGCGCCCAGTCCGCGCACGAGCGGCAACGGCAGCACGCCGAAGCCGCGCAGCACCCGCAGCCAGAAGCGCGTCATCGTCGCGTGCCTTCGTCGCCGACTGTTCCGCGGCGTGCGTCGCGGGCCGGCTTGCCCGCTTCGTCGCGACCGCCGTCGTTCGCTGCGCGCCGAGCGTCGTCGGTGGGGTCGCGCGCTGCGTCGACCCCGTCCACCCCTCGATCGCTTTCCTCGCCGACGACCTGGCCCGGCGCCGGCGGGGCCGAGCGCGGCGTCTTGTAGCGGTTGTAGCCCCACAGGTACTGCTCTGGGTCGTCGCGGATCAATCGTTCGAGCGCCGCGTTGATGCGCGTCGCGGCGTCGACCGGGTCGACGGGCAACGCCTCGTCGACCACCGAGAAGTGAACGGTCCAGCCCTGGCCGTCCGCGAGCCGTTCGCCGCGCGCGAGCAGCAGCGCGGCGCCGGTCCGGCGCTGCAGTCGCGCGGGCAGCGTCATCGTGTAGGCCGGCTTGCCGAAGAAGCGCGCCCACACGCCTTCGCCATTGCTCGGCACCTGGTCGGGCAGCATGCCGATCGCCTCGCCGCGCTTCAGGGCCCGGACCAGTCGCCGAACGCCGGACAGATCGGCGGGCGCGAGCATCAGGTACGCGAGGCTGAAGATCGCCGCGCCGAGCAACCGCAGCGCGAGAAAGCACAGCAGTCTCAGCTGTCAGCACTGGTTCGCAGCGCTGTGTGTGGCGTACCCGCCAGCCAGCGCAGCGTCCGCCCCTGCAGCACGAATCCGGACGTGGCGCCCACCGCAACCGCCCCGAGCGTGTCGCCGTGATACGCCTCGCCGACGCGCAGGAAGCGCTGCTTGGCGGGACGGCCA
>CAHJXF010000350.1 GCA_903644065.1 Betaproteobacteria bacterium | reverse complement strand
GCGGCATGAAGCCCGGCCCGCGTCGGCTGCTGATGGTCGCCTATCACTTTCCGCCGTTGCGCGGCAGCAGCGGCATCCAGCGCACGCTGCGCTTCGTGCAGCACCTGCCGCGCTTCGGCTGGGAGCCGCTGGTGCTGACCGCGAACCCGCGGGTCTACGAGGACACCGGCGACGACCAGTTGCGCGAGATCCCCGCCGGCACCGTGGTGCGACGCGCGTTCGCGCTCAATACGGCGCGCCACCTGTCGCTGTTCGGCCGCTATCCGGGTGCGCTGGCGCTGCCCGACCGCTGGGCGACCTGGCGCTACGACGCGGTGGCCACCGGCATGTCGATGATCAAGCGCTACCGGCCCGACGCCATCTGGTCGACCTATCCGATCGCGACCGCCCATGTGATCGGCTCGACGCTGGCGCGCCGGAGCGGGCTGCCGTGGATCGCCGACTTCCGCGACCCGATGGCGCAGGACGGGTACCCGTCGGACCCGCGCGCGTGGAAGGCCTACCAGCGCATCGAGCAGGATGCGTTGCGGCACGCGCGCGTCGCCGTGTTCACGACGCCGGGTTGTGCCGCGTTGTATCGCACTCGCTATCCCGACGTCCCGGCCGACCGCAGCGTCGTCATCGAGAACGGCTACGACGAGGAGACCTTCGCGCGGGCCGCGGCCGAACGCGTCGACGACCGGGCGCGCGACCCGCGCTTCGTGCTGCTGCACAGCGGCATCGTGTATCCCGACGAACGCGATCCGCGGCCGCTGTTCGAGGCGCTCGGGCGGCTCCGGCGCGACGGCGCACTGACCGCCGCGACCTTCTGCCTGCGCCTGCGGGCCAGCGCGTACGACGACCGGCTGGCCGCGCTGGCCGTCGAGCACGACATCGTCGACCTGGTGTCGCTGGAGCCGGCCATCCCTTACCATGCGGCGCTCCAGGAGATGCTCGACGTGGACGGACTGTTGATCCTGCAGGCCAGCAACTGCAACCAGCAGATCCCCGCCAAGCTCTACGAGTACGTGCGGGCGATGCGGCCGGTGCTGGCGCTGACCGATGCGGTCGGCGACACCGCGACGACGTTGCGTGCGGCGGGCCTGACGTCGATCGCGCCGCTGGACGACGCGGGCGCGATCGCGACGGCGCTGACGGCGTTCGTCGCGCGGGTGCGGGACGGCGTCGAAGCCATCGCGGCGCCGGCGGCGGTCGCCGCCAGTTCCCGGGCGGGACGTGCGCAGAGCCTGGCCGACCTGCTGGATCGGGCCGTGACCGCGAACCGCGGACCGTGAACCGCGGACCGTGACCCGCGGACCGTGACCCGCGAATCGTGACCTTCACCGACCCCGACTGCGGCCCCCCGATGCGACCGATACCGATGCCGGCAAAGCAGCTCGTCCTCTCGTTCCTCGTCGCGCTGGTCGTGCCGATGGTGGCGGCTCGCGCGCAGACGCCGATGAACGGCTTCGTCTGCGGCGCGCTCAATCCGCCGGGGCAGTTCGGACCCTACGACTACCGCACGGTGCCGCCGGACGTCCGCCACAAGGTCGAGGACTATCACTTCACGCCGCTGGTCGAGAGCACGAAGGGCGGCGCGACCGGCGCCACCGCGGGCGGCGACATCGACTACACGTTGCGTGCCTTCCCGAACAACCCGCGCGCGTTGCTGGCCGTGGCGCGCTATGCCGAGCGCATGAAGACCGAGCGTCCGAGCGGCCTGCGCTTTCCCACCGAGTGCTACTTCGAGCGGGCCATCCGCTTCACGCCCGACGACGGGATGCCGCACCTGCTCTACGCGAGCTACCTGAAGGAGCGCAAGCGCCTCGCCGAAGCGCGCGGCCAGCTCGACGAGGCGGAGCGACTGCGCGGCGAGCCGACCAACTTCGACTTCGACTACAACCTCGGGCTGATGTACTTCGACGTGGGCTCGTACGACAAGTCGCTCGAGGCGGCGAAGCGCGCCTATGCGCTCGGTGCGCCGTTGCCGGCGCTGATGCGGAAACTCAAGTCCGCCGGCAAGTGGACGGAGTGACCGACCGGGTCACCGCGCGACGGTCTCCAGCAGCTTGACGACGAAGGTCGACGGGATCGCGTACGCGATGCCGCTCGGCGACGTCAGCGCCGATTCCTTGCCGGCCTTTACCGCCACGCTGTTGATGATCGCGACGACCTCGCCGGTCTCGATGTCGAACATCGGGCTGCCGCTGTTGCCCGGGTAGGCCGTCGCGTCGAGCTGGAAGATCGGGAAGCGATCGGCCCGCAGCTTGCGGATCAGCGCGGGGTCGAGCGATCGCGCCGTGGGCTGCGTCAGCGCGCTCGGCGTGATCGCCGAGACCGTGGCGCGATGGGTCGTCGGGAAGATGCCGATCACGCTGCCGATCGGAAAGCCGGTGAACGCGAAGCCCTGGCCCTCGCGGACATGGCTCGAGTCGCCGAAGCGCACCGCGGCCAGCGGCGCGCCGCCGATGCGCAGCAGTGCCACGTCGTGCTCGACGTCGCGCGCGACGAGCGTGGCTTCGCGCACCAGCGCTTCGCCGGTGCCGAGCGGCACCGCGATCGCGACGACCTCGCGCGCCGCGGGGTCGAGGGACACGGGCACCACGTGGTTGTTGGTCGCGATCAGCGTGCCGTCGCCGACCACGAAGCCGGTGCCGCGGAACTGGAACGCCGGGTTGCGCGTGGGCTCCGTGGTGCCGATCGCGACGATCGAGGGCCGGATGCGATCGATGGCCGCCGGTAGCGACGAGCCGTCCGCCGCCGGCGCGACGGCGCACCAGCAGGCGAGGCCGATGGCGATCGTCGCCGCGACGATCCGGCGCCGGGCCTTCCTCATCGCGTCCGGCTCATCGCGACCCGCGTCCCGCACGCGCATCCACACCCCCGCCCGCATCCGCAGCGCGTCATCGCGGCGGTGCGACCACGCTCAGGCGCTGCATCCGCCGCAGCACCACCAGCGGCGACGGATCGACGACCGCCGGGTTGAACTTGTGCGTCAGCTTGCCGTACACGCCGGTCACCCGCGCCACGTACTGCCGGGTCTCGGCATACGGCGGCACGCCGCGGTAACGCACCACCGCGCCCTCGCCGGCGTTGTAGGCGGCGGTGACCAGCGTCACGTCGCCCTCGAAGTACGACAGCAGCCAGCGCAGATAGGCGAGGCCGCCGCGGATGTTGTCGCGCGGATCCAGGATGCGGCGCACGCCGAAGCGTTCGGCCGTCTCCGGGATCAGCTGCATGAGGCCCTGCGCGTTCATGTTCGACTTGGCGCTGACCTGGAAGCCCGATTCGGCCTGGATGATCGCCAGCGCCAGGCGCGGCTCGACGCCGTAGGCGGGTGCGCTCTCGCTCACCATCTGCACGATCGACCGACGTTCCGGCGTCGCGGTCCAGGCCAGCGGCAGCGCGTGGCTTTCCTCGGCGATGACGGCGGGCGGGATCATGCACGCCGGCAGCACGGCCTCGGCGGTGTTGACGTGCTCCAGCATGCGTTTCGCGTAGTCGTGCGAGCGCTCCGCGGCATAGCGGAACAGGCCGGTCGCGATGCGATCGTCGCGCAGCATGCCGCGGCCGTTCGCGTACATCCAGCCGAGGCGGTAGGCCGCATCGCTGTCGCCGGCCCGGGCGGACCGACAGTAGAGGTCGGCGGCCATCGCGTAGTCGCGACTGATGTTCTCGCCGAACTCGAGCTTGACCGCCTCGGCGGTCAGGCCGGTCGGCGGCGGCGCCCGCTGCAGCGGCGGCTCGCCG
>CAHJXF010000349.1 GCA_903644065.1 Betaproteobacteria bacterium | reverse complement strand
ACGACGAGCCGAGCGTCGCGCTCGCACCCTGCCGGCTGAAGGGCGTCGAGATCGAGCTGCGCTGCGGCACGATCGACGTCGCCGAGGATCGCGACCGGGTCGCCGGCACCGCACGCCGCATTTCGATCCGCTTCGCGATCGTGCCGGCACTGGCGCGAAAAGCGGAGCCCGACGCCGTCTTCGTGCTGGCCGGCGGCCCCGGGCAGGCGGCCACCGAAGTGGCCGGCCCGCTCGTCACGCTGTTCGCCAAGCTCAACCGCGAGCGCGACCTGGTGTTCGTCGACCAGCGCGGCACCGGTGGCTCGCATCCGCTGTCGTGCAAGGCGGAAAGCGAGGCGCAGCGCGGCGCGGGCTCGATCGGCGCGTCGCTCGACGTCGACGATCTCACCGATCGGATCGACCGTTGCGCGCGGCGGCTCGGCGTCGATGCCGACCTGACGCGCTACACGACGACGATCGCGATGCAGGATCTCGACGAAGTCCGCGCCCGCCTCGGCTATCGACAGGTCGACCTGTGGGGCGCCTCCTACGGCACGCGCGCGGCGCTCGAGTACCTGCGGCTGTTTCCCGGGCGGGTGCGCACGATGACGCTCGACGGCGTCGCCGTGGCGGCGCAGAAGTTGCCGCTGTCGTTCGGCGTCGACACCTGGCACGCATTGACCGGCCTGGTGGCGGCCTGTCGCGACGATCGCTCGTGCGCGGCCCGCCATCCTGCGCTTGCGACCGAGCTCGACGCGTTGCTCGAACGGCTGAAAGGCCCGGTCGACGTCCTGGTCGCCCATCCGCTGACCGGTCGACGGGAGACCGTCAAGCTGACGACCATGGGCTTCGCGACGATGTTGCGCACCCCGCTCTACCTCGGCCTGACGGCGAGCCTGTTGCCGAGCGCGATCGACCAGGCGTCGCGCGGCGACTTCGATGCGCTGGCCGCATCGAGCTTCGCGATCGGCAACGGCGTCGACGAAGGCATCTCGCTCGGCATGCACCTGTCGGTCGTCTGCTCCGAGGACGTGCGCGCGATCACGACGCAGGAACGGGCCGCCGCCCGCGCGGAAGCGCTGCACAGCGTCGTCGACGGCCGACCCAATCCGTTCGCGACGATCTTCCTGGCGCAGTACGACGCGATGTGTTCACGGTGGCCGACGAAGGCGCCGCCCGCCGCCTTCTTCGCCCCGCTCGCCGGCAGCCCCGGCGCGGTCGTGCCCACGTTGTTGCTGTCCGGCGGACTCGATCCCGCGACCCCGCCGTCGCGCGCCGAGGAACTGGCCCGGAGCCTGGGGCGCGCGCGCGCGGTGGTCGCACCCAACATCGGCCATGGCGTGTCCACCCAGGGTTGCGGGCCGGACGTGATCGAGCGCTTCATCCGTACCGCCGACGAGCGGGCGCCCGAGACCGCCTGCCTGACGGCCATTCCGCGACCCCTGTTCGTGCAGCCGATCGTCGCTGCGTCGCGCACGTCGCAAGCGCCGCCGCCATGAGATTGACGCCCGGCTCACGCACCGGACTCACGCCATGAAAGGCACCTCGTGATCGCCGTCGAAGCGCTGGCGAAGTCCTTCGTCGCCAAGCGCGAAGATCGCAAGCGGTCTGGCGTGGCGCCGCAGCGCATCCACGCGGTCCGGGATGTCTCGTTCGTCGCGGCCGACGGTGCCACGACCGGCCTGCTCGGTCCGAACGGCGCCGGCAAGACCACCACGCTGCGGATGATCGCGACGCTGGTGGTGCCCGACGGGGGCCATGCGCGGGTCGACGGCCTCGACACCGTCCACGATGCGTTGCGCGTCCGCGAGCATCTCGGCGTGCTGTCCGATGCGCGCGGCCTCTACACCCGCCTGACCGCTCGCGAGAACATCGCGTACTACGGACGTCTTCGCGGGCTGAGCGAGGAACGCATCGAGGCGTCCACCGAGCGATTCGCCGCGATGATGGAGATGAAGCCGCTGCTCGACCGTCGCACCGACGGTTTCTCGCAGGGCGAACGCATGAAGGTCGCGATCGCCCGGGCGCTGGTCCACGATCCGCAGAATCTGGTGCTCGACGAACCCACCAACGGCCTCGACGTGACCGCCACGCGGGCGTTGCGCGCGCTGATCCGCCAACTGCGCGACGCGGGCAAGTGCGTGCTCATGTCGAGCCACGTGATGCAGGAGGTCACCGCGCTGGCCGACCACATCGTGGTGGTCGCCGAAGGTCGCGCGGTGGCGAGCGGCACGACCGAGTCCGTGATCGCCGAGGCCGGCGCGAGCTCGCTCGAGGACGCGTTCTTCAAGCTCGTCGAGCGCGCCGCCCGCAACCACGGCAGCGAGGAGACTCCGTGATCGCCGCCTGGTGGGCGGTGTTCCGGAAAGAGTCGATCGACGCGGTGCGGGACCGTCGAACGTTGCTGACCATGCTCTTCACCGGCATCGCCATCGGTCCCATCGCGCTGTTGATGATGGTCAACTACGTCGCCGGAATCGAGGAGAAGAACGCGGCGCGGGAGGTCCTCGTCGACGGGCTCGAGCGGGCGCCGCAACTGGCCAACTACTTCGCGCGCAACACCATCACGCCGAAGCCCGCGCCGCCCGACTACGCGGCGAAGATCGCTAAGGGCTCGCTGCAGGACGCGGTGATCGTCGTGCCGAATAATTTCGGCGAGCGCTTCGAGCGCGGCCTGACGATCGACGTGCCCCTCGTCTTCGACGATTCGCGGAACGCGTCCCTGACGTCGATCCGCCTCGCCGAGGCGGCGTTGCGCGGCTTCTCGCGCGAGGTCGGCGTCCTGCGCGCGATCGACCGGGGACTCGGTCCGCAGCTGCTGCAGGCGATCAACGTCGAACGCGTCAACTCGGCGACACGCAAGCAGTCGGCCGCGTCGCTGCTTCTGTTGATCCCGATGTTCGGCATGATCGGTGCATTGATCGGCAGCCTCGGCGTGGCCCTCGACACGACGGCCGGCGAGCGCGAACGCGGGTCGCTCGAGCCGCTGCTGATGAATCCGGTGTCGCTGCCGGCGCTGGTGGTCGGCAAGTGGAGCATGGTGGCGCTGTTCGGGTCGTCGGTGGTGCTGATGATCTTCGCCGGCTTCGCGGTGGCGACGCGCTTCGTCGCCAGCGACGAGCTGGCCGCGCTGTTCGCGTTCGGCCTGCCCGAATACCTGCGCTTCGCGGCCGTCGCGGTGCCGTTCGCGGCGATGATCGGCGCGGTGCTGATGCTGATCGCGACGTTCGGGCGGACCTACAAGGAAGCGCAGACCTACTGCAGCTACGTCGGGCTGGTCGTCAACTTCGTGCCGTTGCTCACGCTCTTCATCACGCTCGACGAGTCGCCCTGGCAGCGCTTCGTGCCGGCCCTGTCGCAACAACTGGTGATGGCGCGCATCCTGCGCGGCGAGCCGATCGGCGCGCTCGACTACCTCGTGCCGCTCGGCGTGGCGCTGGTCATCACGGCCGCGTGCCTCGCCGCGCTGGCTCGGCTGCTGAAGCGGGAAAGCATCGTCTTCGGTCGTTGAGCGGCGGTCGCGACGCCGTCCCGGCGCGCACGTCAGCGCTTCAGGATCGATCCCAGCACGCCGCGCACGATTTCGCGCGCGACCGACGAACCCACGGTGCGGGCGGCGCTCCTGGCCAGCGAATCCACGACGCCTTCGTGACGGCCGCCGCGCGGGCCGGTCGTGCCGAACAGCACGCCGCCGAGACCGCCCCACAGTCCGCCGCCCGCGGGTGCCGCCGACGGAACGGGCAGCGGCAGCG
>CAHJXF010000348.1 GCA_903644065.1 Betaproteobacteria bacterium | reverse complement strand
GCGCGGCCAGCGCGCGGGCGGCCCGCATCAGCGTCAGCTCGCCGCGCAGGCCGTCGGTGCCCAGCTGCATGCACAGCTTCGCGGCCGACTCGAGCGCGGCATCGTCGACCTCGACCGCATCGAGCCGCGCCTTCGCGGCCGTCAGCCGGCGACGCGTGCGCTCGTCCTCCTTTCTCCACGTCTCGAGAAAGGCGAGCGGATCGCGCTCGTAGGCGTCGCGCCGCCGCACGACGGCGATGCGGAGCGGCAGGTCGGTCGGCGTCTTCACCTCGACCGACAGGCCGAAGCGGTCGAGCAGCTGCGGCCGTAGTTCGCCCTCTTCGGGATTGCCGCTGCCGACCAGCACGAAGCGCGCCGGATGCCGCACGCTCAGGCCCTCGCGCTCGACGACGTTCTCGCCCGAGGCGGCGACGTCGATCAGCAGGTCGACCAGATGGTCCTCGAGCAGGTTGACCTCGTCGACGTACAGGAAGCCGCGATTGGCTCGTGCGAGGAGCCCGGGCTCGAACGCCTTGATGCCTTGCGACAGCGCGCGTTCCAGGTCGAGCGCGCCGACCACGCGGTCCTCGGTCGCGCCGAGCGGCAGGTCGACCACCGGCGCCACGATCGCTTCGCTGCGCAGCGCCACGCCGTTCTTCGTGCGGGCCGGCGACGCGAGACAGTCGTCGCACGGCGCCGCCGGATCGCAGCCGTACGGACAACCGGCCGTCACCTTCAGCTTCGGCAGCAACGCCGCCAGGCCGCGCACCGCGGTGGACTTGCCGGTGCCGCGGTCGCCGAACACCAGCACGCCGCCCAACCGCGGATCGATCGCGGCGAGGAGGATCGCGAGCTTCATCTCCTCCTGGCCGACGATCGCCGAGAACGGGAACGCCGGCCTCATCGCGACGGCCGATCGAGCTCAGGCCATCGCCGCGTCGCCGGCGCGTTCAGCCCCGCTTGGCGTACGCGCTGCACCAGCCCTTGGCCGCGACCTGCTTGCCCGCGTAGAGCGGACACGGGCCCGCGCCAGTCGCGACGCCGGCCTTGCCTTGATAGAGCGCGCAGTTGTTGCATTGCTGGGCCGGGGTGTGATTGGGGTACTTCGTCTGGTTGGCCTTCGTGGTGTCGGAAACATACCCGAGCGCCACCGCGGTCGGATCCTTCTCGTCGACCATCGGCGCATCGGCGGCGCGGGCCGGTCCGGCGACCAGCAGGGCCGCTCCGGTGAGGGAGACGGTACGGATGAAGCGACGACGTGATTGCATGACTGCTCCTGGGAAATGGCTAGCGCTGAACGGCTGGCTTTCGGATCAGGTCAGATCGACTGTCAAGAACAGTTGACGGGTCTGACTGTAACGCTTAAATTACACCGATGGACTTTCCTGTCGCTCTCGCGATCTCGGCTTGCCCGGGTCGTTTGCCTTCAACGTCCCGGCAGCGCAGCCTGATGACACGGCCTCGATGCAGCCATCAGACGAGGGCGCATTTGCGCGGGGTTGCGTCCCGTCGACGGAGCGGCGCCGCTTGAGCGTCCTTGCCCTCGGGCTCAACCACACGACGGCCCCGCTCGCGTTGCGCGAGCGCTTCGCGTTCGCCGGTCCCGCGCTCGCACCCGCCGCCCGGGCGCTGGCCGGTCGCTTTCGCAGCGACGCCGAGGTGGCCATCGTCTCCACCTGCAATCGCACCGAACTGTATCTGGGCGCCGACGCGGCCGCGGTCGAGCCGGCCATGACCTGGCTGGCCGAAGCCGGCGGCACCGATCGCGAACGACTCGGCCTGCACACGTACGTGCTCGAGGACGGTGCCGCGGCCAGGCACGCCTTCCGCGTCGCCAGCGGCCTCGACTCGATGGTCCTCGGCGAGACGCAGATCCTCGGCCAGTTCAAGCACGCCGTCCGCGAGGCCGAGAGCGCCGGCACGCTCGGCGGCACGCTGCACCAGATGTTCCAGCGCTCGTTCACGGTCGCCAAGGAGGTGCGCAGCTCCACCTGCATCGGCACGCAGTCGGTCAGCATGGCCGCCGCCTGCGTGCGGCTGGCCGCGCAGATCTTCGAGCGGCTCGACGAGACCCGGGTGCTGTTCGTCGGCGCCGGCGAGATGATCGAGCTGGTCGCCACGCATTTCGCCGGTCACCTGAAGAAGCCGCCGGCACGGCAGATGGTGTTCGCCAACCGCACGCTGGAGCGGGCGCAGTCGCTGGCCGACCGTTTCTCGGGACAGGCCATGCGGCTCGCCGACATGCCGGCCCGCCTGGCCGAATTCGACATCGTGGTGTCGTGCACGGCGAGCTCGGTGCCGATCATCGGCCTCGGCGCCATCGAGCGCTCGATCCGCCAGCGACGCCGCAAACCCATGTTCATCGTCGACCTCGCGGTGCCGCGCGACGTCGAGCCCGAGGTACGCGAACTGTCCGACGTCTACCTGCACACGGTCGACGACCTGGCCGGCATCGTGCGGACCAACGGCGCCCATCGCGAGGCCGCGGTGGTGCAGGCCGAAGCCATCGTCGAACACGGCGTGACCGACTTCCTGCGCTGGCTGAAGCAGCGCGACACGGTGCCGCTGATCCAGGCGCTGCACGGGCAGGCCGACGCGTGGCGCAACGCCGAGATCGGCAAGGCCCGGCGGGCCATCGCACGCGGCGACGACCTCGAGGCGGTGCTGCAGGCGATGAGCCGCGGCCTGACGCAGAAGATGCTGCACGGCGCGATGGTGGAGCTCAAGGGCGCCGACGGCGCCGCGTGCGATCGGCAGTCGGGCACGATCGCCCGCGTGTTCGGCATCGATCGCGAGCCGATCGCCCGGGCGGCCTAGCCGCTCGAGCGCCAGGTCGGCGCGCGCGGCGAAGCGTCGAAGCGTCGAAGCGTGGCGCCGCGCGTCGGCAGCGGCTTCCCGCGACTGCCGGCAGGAACCGGTCGCGGACTCAGGGCTCCTGCGTCACCAGCCGATAGCCCACCGCCGTCACGGTCAGCAGATGCTTCGGCTGCGCCGCATCGTCCTCGAGCTTGGCGCGCAGGTTGCCCATGTAGACCCGCAGGTAGTGGTTGCTCTCGACGTGGCTCGGGCCCCACACCTCGCGCAGCAGATGGCGATGGGTCAACACCTTGCCGGCGTGCCCGATCAGCGTCGCGAGCAGGCGATATTCGATCGGGGTCAGGTGCACCGGCTCGCCGGCCTTCGTCACCTGGCGGCCGCTCAGGTCCACCTCGACGTTGCCGAAGGCGACCCGGCTGTCGCCGCTCGCCGACGTCCTGCGACGCGTGACCACGCGCACGCGCGCCAGCAACTCGCCGATGCCGAACGGCTTGGTCAGGTAGTCGTCGGCGCCAGCGTCGAGCGCGGCGATCTTCCAGTGCTCGTCGGACCGCGCGGACAGCACGATCACCGGCACCTGCGACCAGGTGCGCAGGTCGCCGATCAGGGCGATGCCGTCGCCGTCCGGCAGCCCGAGGTCGAGGACGACGAGGTCCGGTCGACGCGTGCCGCACTCGACCAGCCCCTGCGCCACCGTGGTCGCCTCGAACACGTGCCACTGCTCGTGCTCGAGCGCGCTGCGGACGAAGCGGCGGATCTGCAGCTCGTCCTCGATGAGGACCGCGGAACGGGGTGGATCGCTCATGCGGCGAGCGCCGATCGTGTCGTCGACGACGAGGTCGGTGCGGTCGGCGCCGACGTCGGCGCCTCCTCGTCGACCACCGGCGCATCGGTGCGCGGCAGCGTGATCGCGAAGCGCAGGCCGGGGTGCGACGAC
>CAHJXF010000347.1 GCA_903644065.1 Betaproteobacteria bacterium | reverse complement strand
GTGGCAGCGCGACCCGGCGGCGGTGCTCGACGACGTCCGCGAGGGCTACGTCGGCGGCGACGCCGCGCGCACCGACTACGGCGTCGTGATCGTCGACGACGCGGTCGATGCCGAGGCGACCGCGGCGTTGCGGGCGGCAGGCCGGCCATGAGCGCCCGGGAGATCGCCCCCGACAGCGTCTTCGAGCTCTACGACCTGCGCGTCGAGCTGGTCGCGCCCGCCGGCGCCAAGCTCTGGTGCGGCGGCAAGGTCGGCGACTGGTTCGAGCTGCGCGGCGAGATGCTGCACCTGCCGCCCGGGCAGGGCTTCTCGATCTACTCGCTGGCCGCGGTGCTGCCGCTGCTGGCGGCCAAGCAGCGCGCGACGGCCCCCGGCGACTGGATGAGCACCGATGCCGAGGTCGCCTGCCCGGATCCCAACTGCCCGTCGCGGCTGCGCATCACGCGCCTCGGCAAGCGCCGCTTCGACCATGCGGCGACCACCGCGGTCCCGATGGCGCCGTTCCCCGATCCGGGCGTGGCGGCCGATCGTGCCGGCGCGGATGAACGCACCGACCCGGCCCGCGCAGCTCCGGCCGCGGCCGTGGGCGCCACGGCAGCAGCCACAGATGCGGCCGCAGCCGCAGCCGACGACCCTCCAGTCGAAAGACCGATGATCCCCCGCACCACCCTGCCGCACGGCCACGACATCTCGCGACTGATCAAGGGCGGCTGGCACCTCGCGGGCGACCACGGCCCGGTCGATCCCATGCAGGCCGCCGACGATATGGCGGCGTTCATCGACGGCGGCGTCACGACCTTCGATTGCGCCGACATCTACACCAACGTCGAGCAGATGATCGGCGACTTCCGTCGCGCCCATCCGGACCATGCGCGGCGACTGCGCGTGCACACCAAGTTCGTCCCCAACCTGTCCGACCTCGCGACGCTCGACGCGACGGCGATCGAGGCGACCATCGATCGGTCGCTGGTCCGCCTCGGCGTCGAGCGGCTCGACCTCGTGCAGTTCCACTGGTGGGACTTCGCCATCGCCGGCCATGTCGACGCCGCGCTGCATCTGACGCGTCTGAAGGCCAAGGGCAAGGTCGCCAACGTCGCCGTCACGAACTACGACACGCCGCACCTGGCGGAGCTGGTCGACGCCGGCGTTCCGGTGATCGCGCACCAGCTGCAGTACTCGCTGCTCGACGACCGGCCGCGAGGGCCGATGCTCGACTACTGCCGCGACCACGACATCGCGTTCCTCTGTTACGGCACGGTGGCCGGCGGCTTCCTGTCGGACCGCTGGCTCGGCCGGCCGGAACCGACGTCGCTGGTCAACCGGTCGCTGATCAAGTACCGGCTGATCATCGAGGACTTCGGCGGCTGGACGCTGTTCCAGCAGTTGCTGCGGACCTTGCGCGGCGTGGCCGACCGCCATGGTTGCGACATCGCGACGGTGGCGACGCGCGCCGTGCTCGACCGGCCGAACGTGGCCGCGGCGATCGTCGGCGCCACCAACGCGTCGCATCTCGACGCGCACCGGCGCCTCGGCGGGGTGACGCTCGACGCGACCGATCTCGCCGCGATCGACGCGGTGACGTCGCATCGCCAGGGACCGCACGGCGACCCGTACGACCTCGAGCGCGACCGCGACGGACGGCACGGCCGCATCATGAAATACGAGCTGCAGTGAGCGCGCTGCGATGAGCACGCCGCGATGAGCGAGCTGCGATGAGCACGCCGGAGCGCCCGCTCTCGGTCGGCGGCGACATCCCGACCGGCAGCATCGAAGTGTTGTCCGCGAGCGATCCGGGCGACATCCGCCTGCGGCTGAAACGCGACCCCGGGCCCGACGTCCTCGCCATCGGCTACTACCATTTCCGCGCCGCCGGCGTCCGCGGCCGGCGCTGCCGCTTTCGCATCGTCGACGTGCGGAAGGACGCCGCCGAGCGCCTCGCGGGTCGCGAGGACTACGAGGACGGCTGGACCGGGACCGGTCCGCACGCGTCGTACGACCGACGCCACTGGTTCCGCATTCCCGCCGCGATCGACGGCGCCGACTACGTCTTCGAGCACGTGCCGGAGCACGACGTCTGCTACTACGCGCGGTGGGCCGCCTATCCGCCCGACCGGCTGCTCGACTTCGTCGCCGGCTGCCAGGGCTCGCCGCGCCTGCGGGTCGGCACCGCGGGGCGCTCGGTCCAGGGGCGCGACCTCGACCTGCTGACGATCACCGCGCCGGACGACACGCCCGACACGCGGCGCAGGGCCTGCTGGATCGTCGCGCGCCAGCATCCGTCCGAGACGATGGCGAGCTGGTTCGTCGAAGGGCTGGTGACGCGGCTGCTCGATCCGCACGACCCGGTCGCCGCCGACCTGCTGCGACACGCCGTGGTGTACGTGGTCCCCGACATGAACCCGGACGGCACCGCGCTCGGCCATACCCGCGCGAACGCGGCGGGCGCCAACCTCAACCGGGAATGGATCGCGCCGGACCCCGAACGCAGCCCCGAGGTGCACGCGGTGCGGACGCTGATGGAGCGCACCGGCGTCGACTTCGCGTGCGACTGCCACGGCGACGAGGAGCTGCGCTGCAACTTCCTCGGCGGCCCGCTCGAGATCCCGTCGCGCTCGGCCCGCCTGGACGGCCTCTTCCACGACTTCGAGCGAGCGTGGCACGACGCGTCGCCCGACTACCAGCTCGGCCATCCCTACCCCGGCGGCGCGCCCGCCACCGCCGACCTGCGCATGGCGTGGAACTGGATCGCCGAGCGCTTCGACTGCCTGTCGGTGCTGCTCGAGCAGCCGTTCAAGGACACCGCCTGGCGCCAGAACGCGGCTCTGCCGTGGTCGCCGGAGCGCGCGGTGCGTTTCGGTGCGAGCTTCGTCGACGCGCTGCACGGCGTCGTCGGACGATTGCGGCCGTGAGCGACCGCGAACGACGGCACCGATGAGCGTCCACGAGCAGGTCATGGACGGCAGCCAGCCGTCGCTGCCCGACGAGATCGTCCAGCGCGCCGTCTACCGGCGCGGGCGCCTCGCGGTCTATGACGCGATCGACGTCGAGCGCACCGCGTTGTTGGCGATCGACCTGCAGAACGCGTGGCTCGAGCCGGCCGCGCCGTTCGAGACGCCGGGCACGCGCACCATCGTCCCCGCGATCAACCGTCTCGCCGCGGCGTTGCGCGAGCGCGGCGGCGTGGTCGCGTGGTTCCAGCACAGCGCGGCGCCGCCGGGCTCGCCGCTCTACTGGTCCGGCTACTTCGACCGCCACGTCGACGAGCGCTACCGCGCCGAGACCGTCGCGGCGCTGCAGCCGGGCTCCTGGACGCATGCGCTGTCGAGCCGGCTCGACGTGCGCGACGGCGACTGGCGCCTGCTGAAATACCGCTTCAGCCCGTTCGTCAACAACACCGAGGACGTCGCCGCGCGACTGACGGAACGCGGCATCACGTCGGTGATCGTCGTCGGGACGGCGACCAACGTCGGCGTGGAGAGCACGGTGCGCGACGCGATGATGCGCGACTTCCAGACCTTCATGCCGCACGACGCGGTGATCGCGCCGTACTACGGCGGCCACCTCGCCGCGATGCGTTCGATCGTGCAGATCTTCGCCGACGTGCGGCCGGTCGACGCGCTGATCGAACTGTTCGACGCGGCGCGTCGACCTGCACCGCCGTGAAGGCGATCCAGGTCGAGCGCGCCGGCGGACCCGAGGTCTTGCGGCCGGTCGACGTGCCGCTGCCCGAGCCGGGTCCGGGCGAGGTGCGGGTGCGCCTGGCGGCGATCGGCGTCAACTTC
>CAHJXF010000346.1 GCA_903644065.1 Betaproteobacteria bacterium | reverse complement strand
GGGCGATGGCCGGCCGGTCGTGGGTCGGCCTGGCTGGCGTGCTCGGTGGCGCCGCCGTCTACGTCACAGTGCAGGTGGCGCTGCTCGCTGTCTCGGCGCGTCGCGGCCGGTGCCGCGCACGAAGCAGCGCGCCGTTCGAACGCGTGCTGCCGACGTCGGCGCCGGCCCGCGCGCACGTCCTGGTGCTGGGTGACAGCACGGGCGTGGGCGTCGGCGTGGACGATCCCTGCGCGTCGCTGGCCGGACTCCTGGCTCGCGATTTTCCGGGGTCGACGCTGGAAAACCGTTCGATCGCCGGCGCGCGCCTGCTCGACACCCTGCACCAGGTACTCGTGCCGCGCGCGGGCTTCCCGGTCCGGGCGCGGCACGACCTCGTGATGGTCCATGCCGGCGGCAACGACGTGCTGCGCGTCGGGTCGATGCGCGATGCGTTGAGCGACGCCGACACGCTTTGTGCCGCCTTGTGCGACCGAGCCGACCACGTCGTCTGGTTCGGCAGCGCGAACATCGGTCTGTCGCCGCTGTTCCTGCCGCCCTTCGGCCGCTGGATGACCGCGCGGATGCGCCGGGCCAACGGCGCGTTCCGGCGCATCGCGGGCCGCCACGGCGTGGTGTTCTTCGACTACTTCCGCGAGGCGGCCCGCGATCCGTACTCGCGCAAACCCGAGCGCTACTACGCGGCCGACGGCGTCCACCCCAGCCGCGCCGCCTATCGCTACTGCTACCGCCAGATGCGTCGCGCCCTGCCGCTCGAGCGCTGGCTGCACGAGCCGTCGCAGCGCGCCGCCCGTCCGGCGAACGACGCGCCGAACGGGTCGCGGACATCGCAAGAAGCGCCTGTCTCGAGGTAACGCTTACCGGAAGCAGGTAACAACGATCGAACGCCACCTCGCACGCCGGCCCCGAGCGAGGGTTCGAGCAGCGCATGGCGCATGGCGCAACGATGCGCAACGCAGTCCGGCTCGCCTTGGCGAAAGCGCATGGGCACACCCCGTGCTGAAGAGCGCCGAATCGTCGGCGGCAGCACCGCGCCGCCGGCCCTTCCATGCAGGCCTGATCGGACAATCATCCATGCAGCGTGTGGCCCTTGTCAGTGAACATGCATCACCGCTCGCCGTCGCAGGGGGCGTCGACAGCGGAGGGCAGAACATCTATGTCGCTGCCGTGGCTCGCGAACTGGCGCGGCTCGGCATCGCCGTCGACGTCTTCACGCGACGCGACAACCCGTTGCTGCCGCGCATCGTCACGTTGCGTCCCGGCGTCCGGGTCGTCCACGTCGATGCCGGACCGTCGCAACATCTGCCGAAGGAGGCATTGCTGCCGTTCATGCCGGCCTTCGCCGGCGAACTGCGCCGCGCCTTCGAAGCCGCGGCACCGGCCTACGACTGCGTCCACGCCAACTTCTTCATGTCCGGCTGGGCATCGCTCCGCGCGGCCGAGGCCTGCGATCTGCCGCTGGTCACGACGTTCCATGCGCTCGGACGCGTCCGCCGGGTGCACCAGGGCGAGTGCGACGGTTTCCCCGACGAACGCTTCGGCATCGAGGACGAACTGGTCCGCGCGTCGCATCGCATCGTGGCCGAATGCCCGCAGGACCGGCAGGACCTGCTGGACCTGTACGACGGCGATCCGGCCCGCATCGACATCGTGCCGTGCGGCTACGACCCCCGCGAGTTCCGGCCGCTGCCGCGCGGCGCGGCGCGGCGCTCGCTCGGCTGGTCCGAAGACGCGTTCATCGTGCTGCAGCTCGGCCGGTTGGTGCCGCGAAAGGGCATCGACACGGTCATCGACGCGATCGGGCTGCTGCGCCGCGATCACGCCACCGAGGCCGCCCTGTACGTCGTGGGCGGCAGCTCCGAGCGTCCCAATCCGATCGCGACGCCGGAGATCGGGCGGCTGATGGATCGTGCCGTCGCGGCCGGCGTCAGCGACAGGGTGCACTTCGTCGGTCGACGCGACCGGTCCGAACTGCATCGTTACTTCAGCGCGGCGGACGTGTTCGTCACGACGCCGTGGTACGAGCCGTTCGGCATCACGCCGGTCGAAGCGATGGCGTGCGGCACGCCGGTCGTGGGCAGCGCCGTCGGCGGCATCCGCACCACCGTGATCGACGGCGTGACGGGCTGCCTGGTACCGCCGCGCGACCCGGTCGCGCTGGCCGATCGCCTGGCGTCGCTCGCGGCGGATCGACCGCTGCGGCTCGCGATGGGCGAGGCGGGTCGGCAGCGGGCCGATGCTGCGTTCACGTGGTCCAGCGTGGCGGATCGCCTGGTCGAGGTGTATCGCCATGCGATCGCCGACTGTCGTGGCGAAGCGTTCACGCCGACCGCCGGTGGCCTGGACGTCGACGCCGTGCGCGACGCGCGGCCGGCCGGGCGGGTGCCGCGGCGTCCCGTCGTCGTCGCGGCGTGAGCCCGCGCATGCGCACGATCGATTCGCGGCGCTGGCCGCTCCGATGGTCGGCAACGGTCCGATGAGGGCGTTCGGCGAAGGACGTCCGGCGATCTTCCTCGACAAGGACGGCACCGTGCTCGAGGACGTGCCCTACAACGTCGATCCGGCGCAGATGCGCTTCGCGCCGCGCGCGGAGGCGGCGTTGCGGCGCATGGGACGACTCGAGGTCCCGCTGATCGTCATCACCAATCAGCCGGGCATCGCCTTCGGCTTCTTTCGACCCGATGCGCTGGACGCCGTCGAGGCGCGCCTCGGGGCATTGTTCGCCCGCTGCGGCGCGCGCCTCCACGGCTTCTACGCGTGCCCGCATCACCAGGGCGGAAAGATCGCGGACTACACCTGCGCCTGCCTGTGCCGCAAGCCCATGCCCGGCCTCCTGCAGCGAGCGGCGACCCATCACGGCATCGATCTCGAACGGTCCTGGTTCGTCGGGGACATCCTCGACGATGTCGAGGCGGGCAATCGCGCGGGTTGCCGCACGATCCTCGTCGACAACGGCAACGAGACCCAGTGGCTGCGCAATCCGCGCGATCCGCAGCTGCGGACGCCCGACCACGTGGTGCCGGACCTCGAAGTCGCGGCCCGCATCATCGGCGGCACGCTCGGCGATCCGGCCTCGGGCCATGCGCGACGGTCGACCTTGCGTTCCACGATGCCGACGAGACGCGCATGACCGCATCGAGCCGCAGAGTCGGGGGTAGCCGTTGAACAATCCGTGGAAGGACGTGTCACGCATTCTCTGCGTGCGCCTCGACAACCTGGGCGACGTGCTGATGACGACGCCGGCGATCCGTGCGCTGAAGGCACTGCCCGGCAAGCCGCGCAGCGTGACGTTGCTCGGCTCGTCGTCCGGCGTCGAGATCGCGCGCCAGGTGCCCGAGATCGACGCGACGCTGGTCCACGATGCGCCGTGGGTCGCGGCCGGGCGCGATGCGCCGCTCAAGACCGACATCGTCGCGCGGCTGTCCGCGCATCGCTTCGACGCCGCGGTGATCTTCACCTGCTACAGCCAGAGCGCGCTGCCCGCCGCGCTGATCTGCGGCCAGGCGGGCATCCCGCTGCGGCTGGCCCACTGCCGCGAGAATCCCTACGGCCTCCTGACCGACTGGGTCCGCGACCCCGAGCCGGAGGGCGGCATCCGCCACGAGGTCGAGCGGCAGCTCGCGCTGGTCGCCACCATCGGCGCCGCGACCAACGACGATCGCCTGTCGGTGCGCGTCGTCGAAGCCGCCCGCGAACGGATGCGCGGCCTGTGCGGCGCCCGCGGCATCGTTGTCGACCGGGGGTACGTGGTCGTGCATCCCGGCGCCACCGCGGCTTCGCGACGCTGGC
>CAHJXF010000345.1 GCA_903644065.1 Betaproteobacteria bacterium | reverse complement strand
GGCGACGTCGCCCGCGCCGGCCCCGGCTCCGGATACCACGGCCACCCCACCGGCGCCTCCCGCCGACACCACGGCGACGCCGCCGGCTCCCGCCGACAGCACCACGACCACCAAGACGGACGAGACCAAGAAGTAAGCAGCGCGGTCCGTACCGAACACGAAAGAGCCGGCGCGAGCCGGCTCTTTCGCATCGTGCGCCGGACTCGTGCGGATCAGCCGGACGCGAGGTCGATCCAGGCCAGGCCGCCGTCCTGATCCGCGAGGTCGATGCGGTCGGCGCTCCAGCCGGTCGCCGCCGCGAGCGCCGCGCGTGCCAGGTCGGGCGTGTTGTTGCTGCGGCTCAGATGCGCGGCCGCGATGCGACGCAGGCGCGAGCGATCGAGTCGCGACACGATGTCGGCCGCGACCTCGTTGGACAGGTGGCCGTAGTGACCGCGGATGCGCTGCTTGAGCGGTTGCGGATAGTCGGACGCCTCCAGCAGCGCGGCGTCGTGGTTGCACTCCATGACCAGCCCGTCGCACCCGGCGAGGCTGTCGATGATGTGCGGCGTGCCGCGGCCGGTGTCGGTGAGCAGGCCCAGGCGGTGCCGGCCGTCGTCGAAGACGAACTGCGTCGGCTCGCGCGCATCGTGCGGCACCGGGAACGGCGCCACGTCGATGGGACCGATCGAGAAGCGTGCGTGAGTCGAGCAGACGTGGACGCGGACTTCGGCGAAGCGCGCCGACAGCACCGACTGCAGGGTGCCGTGCGTGGCCCACACCGGCAGCCCGTGCCGGCGCGCCAGCGCGAAGACGCCCCCGATGTGGTCGCCGTGCTCGTGCGTGACGAGCACGGCGTCGAGCGTGGCCGGCTCGATGCCCAGGCGCTGCAGCCGCGTCTCGGCCGCCCGCACGCCGAAACCGCAGTCGACCAGCACGCGCCACGGACGATCCGGGTCGTCGGCGCCGACGCTTTCGACGATCAGTCCGTTGCCCTCGCTACCGCTGCCGAGAGAAGCAAAACGCATCGCGCCTCCGCTTGCCGGCGCCCTACTTGAGCTGGTCGTTGACCAGTCCGAGGATGCGCCCGCCGACGTCGGTGGTCACCGCGACGCCGTCCTTGTCGAGCACGGTAACCCGGGTGGTGCTCGACTGGGTGCGCACCGCGATGCGGTACTGCGCCGCCTGCTTCAGTCGGTCGTCCGACGAGAAGATGCGCGTGAGCAGGCCGGCCTTGTCCTTCGCGTCGGCGTTCGGGTCCACGTAGCGGACGAAGTAGACGCCCTGGTTGCGGTCGCGGTCCTCGACCGTGAAACCGACGCGATCGAGGGCGAGCCCAACCCGGCGCCACGCCCGGTCGAACGGATCCTCGAGCTCGACGTAGCCTTGCGTTCCGCTGCCGGCCGCCACCAGCTTGGAGCGCACCGGACCGCTTTGTGGCGTCGTCAGGTAGCCGGACGCGACGATCGTCTTCGCCTGCTCCTTGTCGGAGCCCAGGCGCACCAGCAGGCGCCGCAGGAATTCGGCCTCGAGCTCGGGGTCGGACACGCGCGGCTCCCAGATCGTGTCCCCGCCCTGCACGCCGACGATGGTCTCCTTGGCGCCGCGATGGCTGATGTAGATCTCGCTGCCGCCGTCGCTGGTACGTTCGAGACGAGTGCGGAACTTGTCGCGCTCGCCGGTCGAGTACAGGCCGTCGATCACCTTGCCGATCGTATTGCGGATGAAGTCCTGGGGGATCTTGGCCCGGTTTTCGGCCCAGTCGGTCTCCATGATCCCGGTGTCCTGCGATTCGGTCTTGATCAGGAAACCCTGCTCCTGCCAGAACTCCTTGATCACCGGCCACGCCTGCTCGGGCTTGAGATTGACCTGCAGCCAGCGCTGGCCGCCCGCCCGTTCCATGCGGGCTTCCTTGATCGGCGGCAGCACCTCGGTACCGGTGACGACCGGGCCGCTGACCTTCTTCTGGTTGTACGACGACAGCGTGGCGTTGCCTTTGTCGCCCGGGATGTCGTAGCGGTCGTCGCGCGGCGCGGCCGCCAGGTCGGGCGGCAACTCGAGCGACTTGACCTTCACGGTGGCCTGCGACTTGTAGTCGAGCTTGTCGCCTTCGAGGACGTTGCCGGTCCACGTGCAGGCGCCGAGCGCCAGCGTGAGCAGCGACAGCGCGATGCGAGAGGAAGCGTGACGAGAATTCATGAGATCCATTCGAGGTTCGGGCGGGCGCCTCTGGCGAGCCGACCGGAGTCGACCCGCGAGCGGCTCCCGCTCACGCCGCCAGCCGGTCGGCCACGACGGTCTGCTGCAGGGCGCCGGACCGCTTCAGCGCATCGAGCACCAGGTCCTGCGCCGCGGACGACAGCGGCACCAGCGGCAGGCGGATGCCCGCTCCGATCAGGCCCATGTGCTGCAGGGCCCATTTGGTGGCGGTGGGATTGGATTCGAGACCCTGCACGCGGTGGAGCGGCAGGGTCTCGGCATGACGACGACGGGCCGCCGCGGCGTCCCCGGCCACCGCCGCCTTGCACAGGTCGCGCATCGCCCGCGGCGCGATGTTGGCGCTGACCGAGACGTTGCCCTTGCCCCCCATCAGCATCAGCGCCACCGCGCTCGCGTCGTCGCCGCTGTAGACCGCGAAGCGATCGCGGTCGCCGCTTCGCAACGCCTCGATCAGCGCGATGCCGCGACCGATGTCGCCGGTCGCGTCCTTGATGCCGACGATGCCCGGCACCGACGCCAGCCGCACGACCGTGTCGTGGGCCAGATCGGCCACCGTGCGCCCAGGCACGTTGTACAGGATGACCGGCACGTCGACGCCCTCGGCGATGGCGAGGAAGTGCCGATACAAGCCTTCCTGCGTCGGCCGGTTGTAGTACGGCACGACGGACAGGACCGCATCGGCGCCGACCGACTTCGCGAACGCCGTGAGCTCGATTGCCTCGGCGGTCGAGTTGCCGCCGGCACCCGCGATGATCGGGATGCGGCCGGCCGACTGCTCGACCGCCACCCGGATCAGCGTGCAGTGTTCGTCGACCGACACGGTGGGCGATTCGCCGGTGGTGCCGACGGCGACGATCGCGTCGCTGCCCTCGGCCACGTGCCAGTCGATCAGGCGGCGATAGGCGTCGAGGTCCAGGCTCCCGTCCGGGTGCATGGGGGTGACCATCGCAACGATGCTGCCTTGGATCATGGCGTCGGATTCGGAAGGGCCGGTCGCCCGGACGGCTCGCAGCGGATGGAGCAGCGGGCGGGACGGCACCGGCGCGAAAGCGCGTCGTACAGCGCGTCGCGAAGCGGGGCCCGTAGAAGGTTGATGATTTTAACGGATTTGCGCTGACACCGGACGGGTCATGGTGACAACGCGTGACGCCCTGCACCGGTCGACCGGTCGACGCCGGGACGCACGGCGCACAGTCGCTGCAGCGACGCCGGCCGCGGCACGGTCACCAACCCGTCCTCGAAGGCGACGACGTCGAGGCCGCGGCAGCGCTGCAGCAGCTCGCCGGGTTCGAGAAGGAAGGCCGGGCCCGGCCTGCCGAAGCGCTGCTGCCCGGCGGCGAACGTCTCGTACAGCAGCACGCCGTCGGGCGCGAGCGCGTCGAGCAACGCCGGGAACAGCGGCCGGTACAGGTAGTTCGTCACCACGACGGCATCGAAGCGTCGTCCGGCCGGGAATTGCCAGAGGATGGCGCCGAGCTTGTCGCCCGCGTTGCGACAGTCGACATACGCCTCGGAGCGCGGCGAGCACGCGGCGAGGCCGCCGACGACCACGGCGGCAAGGACGAACGCACCCTTCTTCATCATCGGCATC
>CAHJXF010000344.1 GCA_903644065.1 Betaproteobacteria bacterium | reverse complement strand
AACAGCGGCTCGAAGGTCTATCACTGCCAGGGCACCAAGTACTACGGCACCACCAAGCAGGGGTCCTACATGACCGAGGCGGCGGCGAAGGCGGCGGGCAACCACGCCGACCACGGCAAGGCCTGTACGTCGTAAGTTGAGCAGGTTCGCGGACCGGTCCGCGAACGACACACTGAGGAAACACCATGGCCTTCGATCTCGGCAGCATCCTTTCGCAGTTCACCGGCGGCGGCACCGCGCCCGACGTGCACGGCAGTTACCAGTCGGTGGCCGAGAACGCGCCGCCCGACCTGGTCAGCCGCGGTCTGTCCGCGATGTTCAACTCGTCGAGCACGCCGCCGTTCGGGCAGATGGCCGGACAACTGTTCGGCAACGCCGCACCGGGTCAGCAGGCCGGCATGCTCGGCCAGTTGCTGTCGGGCATGGGGCCGTCGTCGCTGGCCGGTGGGGTCGGTGGCGGCGCGTTGGGCGGGTTGCTCGGCCGCATGATGCAAGGCGGCGGCGGGGCGGCGACGATCACCCCGGCCGAGGCGTCGCAGGTCACGCCGGACCAAGTCAGCCAGATCGCCGCGCATGCCGAGCAGCACAGCCCGGGCATCGTCGATCGCATGAGCGACTTCTATGCCCAGCATCCGACGCTGGTCAAGTCGCTGGGCGGCGCCGCGCTGACGATCGCGATGGCGAAGATGGCCGAGCAGCACTGAACGTCCGTCGTTAGCCGCACGACGGGCCGACTCCGCGGGCGAGCGTCGTCGGCCCGACCGCTGCAGACGGCAGCCGCGCCCGAGCCGTCGCATCCTTCAAGCCGAATCGATCCTCGACCCGCGAGCTGCGACCCGCGACCGGCGACCCGCGACCTGCGACCTGCGACCCGCGAGCTGCGACCCGCGACCGGCCACCCACGCCCTCGACCGGTGACCGGGGACCGGCGCCCCGGCGATTCCTCGACCGCACGAACTCCAGCGAGCCGCCATGCCGGACGATCTCGTCCTCTCCGCCGACCTCGACGGCCCGGTGCGGCCGATTCATCGGCCCTGGGCCTGGTGTGTCGGCAGCGACCACGCCACCACCGCGTTGCGCGCCGACTGGCAGGCCCAGCTGACCCGCGCCCATCGCGACCTCGGTTTCAGGTACGTGCGCTTCCACGGCATCCTCGACGATGACATGGGCACGCTGATCTGCCAGGACGACGAGCCGCTGTATTCGTTCTTCAACACCGATCGCATCTTCGACTTCCTGTTGTCG
Organism: Betaproteobacteria bacterium; assembly: GCA_903644065.1. Classification (GTDB taxonomy): domain Bacteria; phylum Pseudomonadota; class Gammaproteobacteria; order Burkholderiales; family Burkholderiaceae_D; genus CAHJXF01. The sequence continues at coordinate 2,562 of CAHJXF010000344.1, read as the reverse complement.
ATCGGCATGAAGCCGGTGGTCGAGCTGTCGTTCATGCCGCGCACGCTGTCGTCCGGCAACGACATCGTCTTCCACTACCAGGGCAACATCACGCCGCCCCGGGACCTCGCGCAGTGGGGCGCGTTGATCCACCGTCTGGTGGCGCACTGGGTGGAGCGCTACGGCATCGACGAGGTGTCGCAGTGGCCGCTCGAATGCTGGAACGAACCCAACCTGCGCGCCTTCTGGACCGGCGACCAGGCCGCCTACTTCGCGCTGTACCGCGCCACCGCCGACGCGATCAAGGCGGTCGATCCGCGGCTGCAGGTGGGCGGGCCGGTCACGGCCGGCAACGCGTGGCTCGACGACTTCACGGGGTTCTGCGAACGCGAGCAGGTGGCGTACGACTTCGTCAGCACGCACTACTACCCGACCGATCCGTTCGGTGCGATCGACACGGATACGATCACGCAGCTCGAGCATTCGCCGCCCGACGTGATGCGCACGCGCGCGCTCGAGGCCAGGGCATCCGCGCGCGGCAAGCCGCTGTACTACACCGAATGGAGCATCAGCTCGAACCCGCGCGACGCGCTGCACGACAGCGCCTTCGCCGCGGCGTTGGCGACGCGCATCGTGATGAGCGTCGACGAGATCGTCGACGGCTACAGCTGGTGGACGTTCTCGGACCTGTTCGAGGAGAACTACTTCCCGAGCGTGCCGTACCACGGCGGCTTCGGCCTGATGAATCTCTACGGCGTGCCGAAGCCGGTCTACCGCGCGTTCGAGATGTTGCGAGCGCTCGGTGACGAGCAGGTCGCGGTGACGGGGACGGACGACCACGTGCTGGCCTGGGTCGGTCGCCGCGTGGACATCGACGCCGGAACCGACGTCGTGCTGATCAACCAGGCGATGCCGCGCCACGCGATCGAGGCGCGTGCGGTGACGCTGCGACTGGCGCACGACGCGGGTCGCGTGCCCGGCACCGTGACCGTCGCCCGCATCGACGAGGACCATGCGAACCCCGAGCGCGCCTGGCGGGCCATGGGTGCGCCGGAGTATCCGAAGCCCGCGCAGGTCGACGCGCTGATGGACGCCTCGCTCGCGATCGCGGAACCGACCGACTTCGCGGCGACGCCCGGATTCGTCGAAGTCGCCCTGCAACTCGCACCGCAATCCGTCAATCACGTCCGCATCGCATGGCAGCGGTCCGCAGCATGATGCCCGGCGGCGGCATCGACGCCGACCGCCCGACAGCCGACGGCGAGAAGGTCGACCCGGACCGCAGCGATGCGTGCGACGACGACTCGCTCGACTCGCGCACGCTGCGCGCGCTGCAGCGCCACTCGTTCGACTACTTCGTCCACGAGGTCAACCCGGCGAACGGCCTGGTGCTCGACAAGACGGCGGCGGCGTGGCCCGCCAGCATCGCGGCGATCGGGATGGCGCTGACGGTCTATCCGGTCGGGGTCGAACGCAGGTTCATGACGCGGGCCGACGCGGTGGAGCGCACGCTGACGACGCTGCGCTTCCTGGCCGACAGCGAGCAGGGCACGGCCGCGGACGCGACCGGCTACAAGGGCTTCTACTACCACTTCCTCGACTTCGAGACCGGGCGGCGCGCGTGGAACTGCGAGCTGTCGAGCATCGACACCGCGTTGCTGATCGCCGGCGCGCTCGCCGCGGCCGAATACTTCGATCGCCCGACGGCCGACGAGACGGAGATCAGGGCGCTGGTGAAGACGCTCTACGACCGCGTCGAATGGGACTGGATGCTCGACGGCCGGACCACCGTGTGCCACGGCTGGAAGCCCGAGACCGGCTTCCTGCCCTACCACTGGGAAGGCTACGACGAGGCGCTGATCCTCTACCTGCTCGCGCTCGGCTCCACCACGCACCCGATCGCACCGGCCTGTTACGACGGCTGGTGCGCGAGCTACGAGTGGAAGCGCCTCTACGACATCGACGTGTTGTACGCCGGCCCGTTGTTCATCCATCAGATGTCGCATGTCTGGTGCGACTTCGCCGGCATCCGCGACCGCGTCATGCGCGAGCACGACAGCGACTATTTCGAGAACAGCCGGCGCGCGACGCTGATCCAGCAACGGTACGCGATCCACAACCCGATGGGGTGGAAGCACGTCGACGCGCAGTGCTGGGGCGTCACGGCGAGCGACGGGCCGGGCGACCAGCGCCGCGTCGTCGGCGCGCTCGAGCGGGTGTTCTACGGCTACGTCGCGCGCGGCGTGCCGTACGGTCCCGACGACGGCACGCTGGCACCGTGGGCCGTCGCCGCGTCGCTGCCGTTCGCGCCGGAGATCGTGGGGCCGACCATCACGCATTTCGCCCGGCTGCAGGTCAGGACCGAGAATCCCTACGGCTTCAAGGCCTCGTTCAATCGGGAGTTCGTGCCGGACTGCGAGCATTCGCTCGGCTGGGTGTCGCCGTACCACTTCGGCATCAACGAGGGCCCGACGGTGCTGATGATCGAGAACCATCGGACCCGCATGGTGTGGCGGCTGATGCGCGGCTGCGCGGTTCTCGTGGCCGGGCTGCGGGCCGCCGGCTTCACCGGCGGCTGGCTCG
>CAHJXF010000343.1 GCA_903644065.1 Betaproteobacteria bacterium | reverse complement strand
ACGCGATCAGCGGCTGGCTGGCGGTGCGCGGCAGCCGGGTCTTGATCTGGTCGAGCCGGTTGCGGATCGCGGCCGACGTGGTGGAGGCGTCCGCCGTCGCGTCGAACGACACCAGCGTCTGCGCGCGGCTGCCGACGATGGTCGAGTGCACTTCCTTCACGCCGGGCAGCGTCTTGACCGCGCGTTCGATCGGCGACGTGATGTCGCGCTCGATGCGGTAGGACGTCGAGCCCAGCCAGCGCAGGTCGATCGTGAACACCAGCTGCGGCGCGACCTGCGCCGCCACGAGCTGGCCATCGCGGACCACGATCCTGCCGTCGATCACGATGGTCTTGTTCTCGATGGTCGCCGGCCGGCCGTCGATTAAGAAGGGTCGGCCGTCGACGGTCAGCGAGCGGCCCTCGATGGCGAAGATGCCGTTGCCGGTCGGCACCGGGCGGCCGTCGATGGTCGCCGTGCGACCCGACGTCGGCAGCGCCTGGGCGAACGCAGAGGCCGCCGGCAGCGTCAGCAGCGCCGTCAGTACGAGCGCCGTCCGCACGCGCGCCGTCCGCACCATTGCGCTCACCGCGCCGCCTGCGCGGTCGACGCCTTGATGCGGGCCACCGCCGGTCCGCCTTCCTTCAGGTTGTCGAACTTGCTGGCGAGGACCGGCGTGTCGGCCGGCACGCCGGACTTGATCTCGACGTAGCCGCCGCTGTCGTCCCGCACGCCGAGGACCGCCGTGCGACGCGTCAACTTGCCGCCCTCGATGGTCCAGACGATCGGCACGCCGGCATCGCTCTGGATCGCCGAGATGGGCAGCGTCGGCCGCGGCACGCCGGCGGCGAGCCGGATGCTGCCGTTGGCGAACATGCCGCTCTTCAGCACATGGTCGCCGTTGGGCACCGTGAGGAACACCACGATCGAGCGCGTGCCCGGCTCGGTCGCCGGATTGATGCGGCTGATCGACGCGTCGAAGCCGCGCTCCGGCATGCCGTCGACCGTCAGCGTCGCGCGCATGCCCTTGGCGAGCGCCGCCACCTCGCCGGCCGGCACGATGGCCTGCAACTCGATCGAGTCGAGGTCGACGATGGCGAACAGCGGCGCGTCGATCGACGTCTTCTCGCCGACCTGCACGTTCTTCCGCGCCACGATGCCGTCGATCGGCGAGACCACCGTCGCGTCGCGCAGCGCCTTTTGCGCGAGGCGCACCTGCGCCTCGGCGGCGTCGAGCTGCGCGCGGTTGGCGGCCGAGAGGCTCGCCACGTTGTCGAACGCGTTCTGCGAGATGAAGTGCTTCTCGAGCAGCGAGACGTTGGTGCTGCGGTTCTTCTCGGCGATCTCGTATTGCGCGCGGCTCGCGTCGCGCGCGCCGGTCTGCTGGTCGAGGCGGGTCGCGAGATCGATGGTGTCGAGCTTGGCGATCACCTGCCCGGCCGCCACGCGGTCGCCTTCGCGGACCAGGATGCTGCGCACCTCGACGGCGACCTTGGCCTTGACCGTCGCCTGGTTGACGGCGACCAGGCTGCCGGATACCGCGAGCGACCGCGCGACCGGGCGCGACGCGAGCGACGTCAGGTCGCTGGCCGCGAACTCCAGCGCCGGCTGCGGCTTGTCGCCGACCGCGGCCTTGCTCGCGCCACCGCGGGCGGACAGCGCGATGGCGCCACCGACGACGGCCACGATCAGGACGACGAGCCAGGTGCTGCGGGCGCGCAGGAAGGCGGGCATGGAGGAACCGGTGAAAAGTCGGGAACAGCGGGTCTCGAACGGCGGGTCTCGAACAGCGGGTCCGGACGAGCCGGATGGAACCAGCGGTCGACGAAGTGCGCGGCACCGAAGCCCGACGAAGCCGCGGATTGTACGAAGGGGTGGCGAACATCGCCAGCGCGAGGCGACGAAGCGCAGGCGAGCGCGACGAAACGCCGCCGTCGCCGGATCGGCGGCGACCGCAGCGGCGACGTCCGGACTCGTGACCCGGACGACGCCTCTGCGAATGCGCAGATGGCGACGGCGCCCGGTCGTGCAAGGCAGAAGCGGCGGCGTCGCTCAGTCGGGCAAGGGTAGCGCGGTCGTGTCCTTGATGCGTTCCAGCATGAAGCTCGAGCGGACGTCGAGCACCGACGGGTGGCGCAATAGCTTGTCCATCACGAAACGCGAGTAGCTGTCGAGATCCACGGTCTGCACCCGCAGCAGGTAATCCATTTCGCCGGTCATCGCATAGCAAGCGACCACTTCGTTCCAGCCTTGCACCACGTCGCGAAAGCTGCGCATGGCCGAATGCTTCGGCGAGTCGCTGTGCTTGTCCATCCGCACGGTGGCGTAGGCCGTCAGGCCGAGGCCCAGGCGCGCCGCGTCGAGGATTGCCACGTAATGACGGATCAGGCCGATTTCCTCCAGGCGCTTGACACGGCGCAGGCAGGGCGACGGCGACAGCCCGACCTGCGAGGCGAGTTCCTGGTTCGACAGCTTGGCATCGCGCTGCAACAGGTCGAGGATGCGGCGATCGATGCGATCGAGCGTCACGGTTGGCATGATGGTTCGACTCAACGGATGAAGACGCGAGAATATTGCCGAACGCGGCGGAAGTCCGGCAATTTTCGCAACCCGCGTGCGCGGAACGGCTCGTAGAATCTTCCGCTTCGCAAAGGAGACCGCATGCAAGTCGAGAACTGGGACAACCCGATGGGCACGGACGGCTTCGAGTTCATCGAATACGCGGCGCCGGACCCGGAAGCGATGGGCGCGCTGTTCACGCGGATGGGCTTCGCCGCCATCGCCAAGCATCGTCACAAGGACGTGACGCTGTATCGGCAGGGGGAGATCAACTTCCTGCTCAACGCCGAGCCGGACTCGTTCGCGCAGCGTTTCGCGCGGCTCCACGGTCCGTCGATCTGCGCCATCGCGTTCCGGGTGCAGGACGCCGCGTCGGCCTACCGCCGCGCGCTCGACCTCGGTGCCTGGGGCTTCGAGGGCAAGAGTGGCTGGGGCGAGCTCAACATCCCCGGCATGAAGGGCATCGGCGACTCGCTGATCTATTTCGTCGACCGCTGGCGCGGCAAGAACGGCGCGAAGGAAGGCGACATCGGCAACATCGGTTTCTACGACGTCGACTTCGAGCCGTTGCCGGGCGCGAGCCTGCAGCCGGTGGGCAACGGGCTGACCTACATCGACCACCTGACCAACAACGTCCATCGCGGCCGCATGGACGAGTGGACCGAGTTCTATGCGCGTTACTTCAACTTCCGCGAGATTCGCTATTTCGACATCGAGGGCCAGGTGACCGGCGTCAAGTCGCGGGCGCTGACGTCGCCGTGCGGCAAGATCCGCATCCCGATCAACGAGGAAGGCAACGACACGGCGGGGCAGATCCAGGAGTACCTCGACGCATACAAGGGCGAGGGCATCCAGCACATCGCGCTCGGCTCGACCGACCTGTACGACACGGTGGACAAGATGCGCGCCGGCGGCGTGCGGCTGCTCGACACGATCGACACGTACTACGAGCTGATCGACCGTCGCATTCCGGGCCACGGCGAGCCGATTCCCGAGCTGCACAAGCGGAAGATCCTGGTCGACGGCAAGCCGAACGAACTGCTGCTGCAGATCTTCACCGAGAACCAGCTCGGGCCGATCTTCTTCGAATTCATCCAGCGGAAGGGCGACATGGGCTTCGGCGAAGGCAACTTCAAGGCGCTGTTCGAGAGCATCGAGCTCGACCAGATGCGCCGCGGCGTGCTGAAGGACAGCGCCCGGGGCGACCCGCACACCGAAGAGACCAACGCGGAACTGGCGGCGCTGGCCCGATGACCGCGCTGGCCGACACGG
>CAHJXF010000342.1 GCA_903644065.1 Betaproteobacteria bacterium | reverse complement strand
AATCTCGTCGAGACGCTGCTGCTGCTCGACCAGCGGGTCACGGGACTCGACAACTACGCGACCGGCCATCGTCGCAACGTCGACGAGGTGCTGGCCGCGGTCGGTGCCGAACGTGCCGCGCGCTTCACGATGATCGACGGCGACATCACCCGGGCGGACGACTGTCGGCGGGCGTGCGAGGGGCAGGACTTCGTTCTGCATCAGGCCGCGCTCGGCTCGGTGCCGCGCTCGCTCGAGGATCCGGTCGCTACCAACGCCGCCAACATCGACGGCTTCGTCCACATGCTGGTCGCGGCGCGCGACGCGCGGGTGGAGCGCTTCGTCTACGCGGCGTCGAGCTCGACCTACGGGGACCATCCGGCGTTGCCCAAGGTCGAGGACCGCATCGGCCGGCCGCTGTCGCCGTACGCCGTGACGAAGCTGGTCAACGAGTTGTACGCCGACGTGTTCGCGCGCAGCTACGGCCTGCCGGTCGTCGGCCTGCGCTACTTCAACGTGTTCGGCAAGCGCCAGGATCCGGACGGGGCCTACGCCGCGGTGATCCCGAAGTGGATCGCCGCGCTGCTCGCCGACGAGCCGGTCGCGATCAACGGCGACGGCGAGACCACGCGCGACTTCTGCTTCGTCGACAACGCGGTGCAGGCCAACCTGCTGGCCGCCACCGTCACCGACGCGGAGAGCCTGGCCCAGGTCTACAACGTCGCGGTCGGCGGCCGCACGTCGCTGAACGCGTTGTACGACAAGCTGAAGGCGCACCTCGCGCCGTTCGCTTCGCAGGTCGTCGCGGCGCGTCCATCACATCGCGAGTTCCGCAGCGGCGACGTGCGGCATTCGCAGGCCGACATCGGCAAGGCGGCCCGCCTGCTCGGCTACGCGCCGACCCACGACCTCGACGCGGGCCTCGCGGCGGCGATGCCGTGGTACGTGGAGCACGCGGCGGGCTGACCGCGCTCGAGCCGCGCGGCGCCCGAGTGCCGCGCCGTATGCATCGTATGCACCGTACCGCGCCGCATCGCGCTCGTCACGCGAGCAGGCCGATCCCGCAGCGTGCCCGCGGACCGGCCGTCGATCAGCCGAGGGGTCGGCCGAAATAGACCACGCCGTACAGCACGACGAAGCCGACCAGACCGATGGCCTGCACCCACCGCAGACGCACCCACGCCAAGAGCAGCGAAGCCGGCAGGACGAGCATCGCCGGCGTCAGAAAACTGCCGGGCGTGACGTTCGCTGCCTGCAGCCAGTTGCTCACCGCGTTGAGCGAAAGCCACTGCAGTGCGAAGAGCAGCCAGTAGCGGCGACTGATCCGTGCGTAGTAGGCCGCGAGGTCGATGCCGTCGTGGGCCACGTCGTCGGGCAGCGCCACGGCGGCCATCAGGAACAGGAGCACCGCGCTGACGAGCAGCACGACGAACATGCCGTACGTCATGCCGCTCGCAAGCCGCTCGGCACCGTACCAGGTCCACCACTGCGCGACGATGCGTTCGAACGCCAGGCACGCGGCGAGGGGTGCGAGCCAGTCCCACCGCACGCGCCCGGCCGCGTTGAGTAGACGATGCACGCTGATGGCGAGATCCGACACCGCCAGCCCGAGGACGACGGTCGCGAACAGCAGCAGGTATTCGAAGGCGGCCATCGGCTCGTTCGTGATCGATGATGAATCCGTCCGTGCGGACGGTCACTGCATCGTGATCCACTCCACCCGCAGCACGTTGCTCGGCAGGATCACCGGCACCACGCCGCTCTTCGCGATCCAGCTGAGCCTCTGCCGGTGCAGCACGATGTAGCGGTACTCGCGGTTCTCGAGCGCGAGCGCGTCGATGATCAGCTGTTTCCGCTTGGCCGCGTTCATCTCCACCGCCGCCGCGTCGATCAGCCGGTCAAGCGCCGGGTCCGAGAAACGTCCGTAGTTGTAGGCGCCCTTCTGCGTCGCGGTGTCCTTGGTGTGCAGGATCGGGTCCATGACGATCTGCGCGTCGGTGATGCTGCCGCCCCAGCCAAGCAGGTAGAAGCTGGTCTCGTTCTTCTCGATCTTGGGGAAGTACAACGCCTTCGGGATCGCGTTGACCTTCAGCGTCACGCCGATGCGGGCCAGCATGCCGACCGTCGCGATGCACAGGTCGCGGTCGTTGATGTAGCGGTCGTTCGGGCAGTCGAGCGTCAGCTCGAAGCCGTTCGGGTAGCCGGCGTCCGCGAGCAGCTTCTTCGCTGCCGGCACGTCGGCCGGCGGATGCTTCTCGAGCGACGGGTCGAGGCAGCCCACCGGCGCCGTCGTCATGCAGCCGGTGGCGATCGACTGGCCGCGCATGATCTTGGTCTCAAGCACGTCGACGTCGATCGCCTTGTAGAACGCCTCGCGCACGCGGCGATCCTTGAAGGGATTTTTACCGACGACGTTGCTGCCCTCGAGCGCGTCGCGGTACTGGTCGAAGCCGAAGAACACGACGCGGTTCTCGATGCCCGAGTACACCTTGAACGCTGCGTTGCCCTGGAAGCGCGCGAGGTCCTGCGGCGCCGGATCGGTGACCAGGTCGACCTCGCCGGACAGCAGCGCGGCCATGCGGGTCGGGTCGGCGCCGATCTGCGTGTAGACGACCTCGTCCACGTTGCCGTCCTTCGGCCCCCACCAGTTCGCGTTGCGCACCAGCACGGTCCGCACGCCCGGCTCGCGGGTCTTCAGCATGTAGGGCCCGGTGCCGTTGGTGTTGCGCGCCGCGTAGGTCTCTTCCTTGGCCTTGAAGTCGAGCGGTTTCTCCGCGTGATGCGCGATCGCCCACGACCTGCTCATGATGTAGACCGTGTTGAGATGGGCGAGCAGCAGCGGATCGGGTCTGTCCTGGCGCAACTCGACCGTGTAGTCGTCGACCTTCACCGCCTTGCCGAGCGCTTTCGCGTACTGCGCGATCTGCGACGGCGGCGTCTGCGCCCGCTCGATCGAGAACACGACGTCGTCGGCGGTGAACGCCGAGCCGTCGTGGAACTTGACGCCCTTGCGCAGCGTGAAGCGCCAGGTCGTGTCGTCGACGATCGTCCACGACGTCGCGAGACGCGGGCCGATCACCGAATCGCGGTCGTACTCCACCAGCACGTCGTGGATCAGGTTCGCGACGTTGTTGGTCAGCCCCTCGTTCTGCGAGTAGGGGTCCATCGTCTGCACGTCGCCGCGCGTCGCCCAGCGGAGCGTCTTGCCGTCGGCCTGGCTCGCGACCAGCATCAGGCAGCAGGACAACAGGGTCGCGGCGCGGCGATTCGACGGTGTCATGGCGTGTCCGGTGAGAGGCGAGGCGACGATGATGACATGGGCGGTGGCGAGCCCGGACCGCGGTTTTCGCTCTGCTAGACTCGCTCGCCGATGAGCCGACGTCCCTTCGAACGCGTTGCGTGCGCAACGACCTCGCGAACCGATGGCTCTGCGAACGCCTGACGGTCGGCAGCGCCTGCAACGGGCGTTCGAGGAGGCGTTCGCCCTGCATCGCAGCGGACGCGTCGGCGATGCGCTGCGGCGCTACGACGCCATCCTGGCGACCGCCCCCGGCCATGCGCCGACGCTGCATTTCTCGGCCCTGGTGCTCCACGGCGGTGGCCGGTCGCAGGAAGCCATCGGACGCATAGAGGAGGCGCTGCGCATCGACGATCGCGTCTCCGACGTGTGGTGCAACGCGGGACTGATCTACGCGGCCCTCGGGCGCGGCGCCGCGGCGGGACAGGCTTACGAACGCGCGCTCCGCCTCGAGCCGACGCTCGCGACGGCGTGGATCAACCTCGCGTCGCTGCGCCTCGCGATGGAACAGCCGGCCGCGTCCGAGGCGGCGG
>CAHJXF010000341.1 GCA_903644065.1 Betaproteobacteria bacterium | reverse complement strand
GCGCCGGGCAGCAGCGCCAGCGCGCCGCGGGCCGCGATGATGCCGCCGTCCGTCGCCTCGTGCAGCAGCGGCCGCTCGGCCGACGCATCGCCCGCGACGAAGATCCTGGCTTCGGCGAGACGCAACGTGACGCCGTCGACCGGCGCATCGTCGTCCCAGGTCACCCCGGCGGCGGCCAGGTCGAGCGACACCAGGTTCGGCTTTCGTCCGAGCGCCGCGAGCAGGCCATCGACCACCAGCGACTCGTCGCCGATCCGCAGGCGGAAGCCGTCGTCGCCCCGATCGACGCGCGCCTCGACGCCGAGCCGCATCGTCATCTCCCGGCCGAAGGTCCGCACCGCGCATTCGCCGATGCGCGGATCGGAGATGCCGGCGGGCCACGGCTTCGTGTTGACGCCGACGACGCGCACGCCGAGGCGAGCCATCGCCAGTCCGATCTCGACGCCGATGTTGCCGAGGCCGACGATGCCGAGCGAGGCCGGCAGCGTCTCCAGATCGAACAGGGTGTCGGTCGTCAGCACGTCGGGCCCGAGTGCCGCGATCGCTTCCGGCACGACGGGGCTCGAGCCGGTGGCCACGACGAACGCCTGCGCCTCGATGCGCACGCCGTCGACTTCGATCGCATCGGGCGCGACGAAGCGCGCCTGGCCCATGATCAGGCGGTCGCCGAGCGTGTCGCGCGTCTTGTCGACCTGGCCGTCGACCAGTCGGTCGCGCAACGCGGCGACCTCGGTCCACAGCGACTGCCGCACCGCGGCGCCGCGCGCCGGATCCCACGGCGCGAGCGCGTTGGCGGTGGTCCAGCGCCGACCCGCGTGGAGGACCGCCTTCGACGGGATGCAGCCGACCCGGATGCAGGTCGTGCCGAGCGGGCCTCGGTCGACGACCAGCAGCGACCGTCCGGCCCGATCGATCTCGTCGACGGCGGCCAGACCGGCCGTGCCGGCGCCGATGACGACGATGTCCGCTCGACGCGTTGCGCTCAAGTAAGAATCTCCGGGATGGGTTTCGATGTCGGGAGGTGCGTGTGCGTGTGCGTGTGCGAGCGCGAGTGCGACTCGTGCGACGTATGCGACGTGTGCGACGTATGCGACGTGTGCGACGCGTGCGACGCGTCGCGAAGACCATCGCGGAAGCGAGCGGGCGGACGAGGCGGGCGTGCCGAGGACCCGCCAGGCGCTTCGCCCCGGACTCCCGCCAGGCACCGTACGGGCTTCCGCGCACCACGGCTCGCCCCGGTTGCAAGCGGCCGCGCCGGACTGTACCGCACGGCGCCCGCGCCGCGGCGCCCGATCCCCGGACGACGACGCTATGATCGCTCCCCGATCCATCCCCGGCGGCATCGCCGGGCGGCGGCCCGGCTCGCGCGCCGCGACGAACGCGCCTCGACGAGCGGCCGCGGATGATTCCTGCGAGGAACGCGAATGGAAGTCTTCATCGTCACCGGGGCGTCGAAAGGGCTCGGCGCCGCGCTGGTCGAGCAACTGCTGTCGCCCGAACGCCACGTCGTCGGCATCGCGCGTTCGCCCAGCGACGCGCTGGCGGCCGCGGCGCGCGACCGCGGCGCGTGGCTCGACTGGTACCTCCAGGACCTGGCCGACGCCCACGGCACCGATCGCCTCGCCGCGTCGATCTGCGCATCGATGCCGCGCGATGCGACGCGCTACGCGCTGATCAACAACGCGGCGCTGATCGAGCCGGTCGGCGCCGTGGCGTCGCTCGCGCCGGCGCCGGTCGTCGCGGCGTTGAACGTCAACATCGCCGCGCCGATGCTGTTCGCGGCGCGCTTCCTCGAGGCGACCGATGCGCTCGAAGTCGATCGACGCATCCTCAACATCTCGTCGGGCTCCGGCCGCCGGCCGATGGACGGCAACGGCGTGTACTCGGCCACCAAGGCGGCCCTCGACATGTTCACGCGCTGCCTGAAGGCGGAGCAGGATCTGCGGCCACCCGGTCGCCGCGCACGCGTCGTCTCGCTGGCGCCGGGCGTGATCGACACGCCGATGCAGGTCCTCGCCCGCAGCCGCGACCCGGCGCTGTTCCCGCAGACCCGTTACTTCGCGAAGATGAAGGACGACGGCGTGCTGGTCGCGCCGGCCGATGCGGCGCGCAGGATTCTCGGCTACCTCGGGCGCGACGATTTCGGCGACCGAGAGATCGACGACATCCGCACCGCGTGATCGTCCGACGCGGCTCGCATCGCCCGCGCGCCGTCCCAACCTACTTCCCGCCCGCATGAACACACCAGCAGACCCGTCATCCGTCGAGCCGATCCCGGTCGGCCCTGGCGCCGACGAGCACCAGGTCGTCGCGGAACGCCGCGGCAAGCTGGCCGAACTCCGCACGAAGGGCGTCGCCTTTCCCAACGACTTCGTGCCGACCCACAAGACCGCCGCGCTGCACGCGGCGCACGACGGCCGCGAGCCCGGCGACTTCGATGGCGAGACGGCGATCGTCGCCATCGCGGGTCGCATGATGCTCAAGCGGGTGATGGGCAAGGCCAGCTTCGCGACCGTGAAGGACGGCAGCGGCAGCCTGCAGCTCTACGTGCAGACCGACGCGATCGGCGCCGAGGCCTACGCCGAATTCAAGCGCTGGGACCTCGGCGACATCGTCTCGGCCAGCGGCACGCTGTTCAAGACGCGCACCGGCGAGCTGACGTTGAAGGCGACCGCCGTGCGCCTGCTGACGAAGGCGCTCCGGCCGCTGCCCGACAAGTTCCACGGCCTCGCCGACCAGGAGGTGAAGTACCGGCAACGCTACGTCGACCTGATCGTCGGCGACGACACCCGCGCGACCTTCGTCGCGCGCAACCGGGTGCTGTCGTCGATCCGCGGCTTCATGAGCGGCCAGGACTTCCTGGAGGTCGAGACGCCGATGCTGCATCCGATCCCGGGCGGCGCCGCGGCCAAGCCGTTCGTCACGCATCACAACGCGCTCGACATGCAGATGTTCCTGCGCATCGCGCCCGAGCTGTACCTGAAGCGGCTGGTGGTCGGCGGCTTCGAGCGCGTGTTCGAGATCAATCGCAGCTTTCGCAACGAAGGGGTGAGTCCGCGCCACAACCCCGAGTTCACGATGCTGGAGTTCTACGCGGCCTATACCGACTACCGCTGGCTGATGGGTTTCACCGAGTCGCTGATCCGCGCGGCGGCGATCGCGGCCACGGGCAGCGCGGTGCTGAGCTACCAGGGCCGGCCGCTCGACCTGTCGCAGCCGTTCGAGCGGTTGACGATCACCGGCGCCATCACGAAGTATTTTCCCGAATACGTCGACAGCGACCTCGCCGACGTCGCGTACCTGCGTGCCGAGCTGGCGAGGAAGGGCGTCGCGGTCGACCGGCCGCCGCTGCGGGGAGCCGGCGTCGGCGCCCTGCAGCTCGCGCTGTTCGAGGAGACCGCCGAGAGCCTGCTGTGGTCGCCGACCTACATCGTCGACTACCCGATCGAGGTGTCGCCGCTGGCCCGCGAGTCGGACACGCGGCCCGGCGTCACCGAGCGCTTCGAGTTGTTCATCACCGGACGCGAGATCGCCAACGGCTTCTCGGAGCTGAACGACGCCGAGGACCAGGCCGCGCGCTTCCGCGCGCAGGTCGCGGCGAAGGAGGCGGGGGACGAGGAAGCGATGTACTACGACGCCGACTACATCCGCGCGCTCGAGCACGGCATGCCGCCGACCGGCGGTTGCGGCGTCGGCATCGACCGGCTGGTGATGCTGTTGACCGACTCGCCGAACATCCGCGACGTGATCCTCTTCCCGCACCTGCGGAAGGAGGAATGAGCGGAGGCGACCTCCACGGCCCGTGCGTTCGC
>CAHJXF010000340.1 GCA_903644065.1 Betaproteobacteria bacterium | reverse complement strand
CTCGAGCGCCTGCGTCATCGCGAGCGTCGCGCTGACGGACAGGCGCTTCGGGGTCTGGCGGCACAACACGCCGTGCCAGCCGCCCTCCAGGACCGCCTGCTGGAGCGCCGCTGCGCTGGCGATGCGGCGGACCGCGACCCGGTCGAACTGTGCGACCTCGGCAGTCCAGGCCGTATCGTCGGTCGACGCGTCGTCGACGATGAGAAACCGCAAGGCGCCGTCGGATCGATCTTGCATGGCATCGGAATGCGGCGAATCGAGGCAGCGACCGCTCGAATCACCGTCGCCGTCGTGCCGCTGAGGAAGGCAACTTTAGCACGCGACTTTTCGCATCAGGCACTTGGCGGCCGATGATCGTGTAGAGGATGAAGCATGACGGCAACGGTCGCGGTCTTGCGGCCGAGCGTGCGTCGAACGCTGTCGTGCCCGGCGACGCCGCGGGGCTACCGCTGGCGCGGCAATGAAGGTGAAGCGAGCCGAGCGGCCCGCATCGGTCGTCCCGGCGCAGGCCGCGAGCCTGGACGCCGGTCGCACCGGACCCTAGAACTTCAGACCCTTCAGCAACGCCTTGCCCGATCCGAGCGGATCCTGCCGCATCTTCGTCTCCTCGCGGCCGACGTAGGTGAAGATGCCGTCGGACGTCTTGTCGGTCACGTAGCGCGTCAGTCTGGCCTCGTCCCATCCGATCGACGACAGCATCGCGCCCTGCTTCATCACGCCCGAGCGCTCGAGCGCCGCCTTGACGAGCGGCAGCAGGCGCGCGGTGATCTCGTCGTTCGAGCTCTTCTTCAGGTAGTCGGTGGCGGCGGTGTCGCCGCTTCGCGCGATGCCGATCGCATCGCCCATCGACGCCTTGTCGATGGCGCTGCGAAAGATCGGCTTCGCCTCGCCGGCCGCCTGTTCCGCCGCGTGGTTGAGGTTGCCGGCGATGTCGTTGGTGAGCCCCGCCTTGTCGGTCAGCTTCATCAGGCCGCCGAGCTTGTCGGCCTGGCCCGGCAACACGATGCGGATCGCGCTGTCGGCCGAGAACGCGCCCGGCTTCGACAGCTTGTCGAGCGCGGCGTCCGAGGCGTTGCCCAGCATGCCCTTCACCGAGTCGCCGTTCTCAGCCGCGGCTGCGCCCGACAGCGAGGCGATCAGCACGAAACCGGCGACCAACGCAGGACGAATCGACATGGGGCACTCCAGCGGGAAACGGGTCGGGAGCCTAGCATGCAGGTACGGTCGAACCGTCACTCGGTCACCAGCGACGCGACCAGCGGTCGCCGCCTGAGCTCGGTCCGCAGCTGTCCGATGATCAGGCGGATCAGGTAGAAGCCGATCTGCGGGTTCTGCACGTAGAGCAGGTACACGGCCTCGTCGCTCATCGTGTAGCAGACGCAGTCGGTCTCGCAGACCACCGTGGCCGCGCGGACGTGCTCTTCGGAGAACAGGCCGATCTCGCCGATCAGGTGGCCGGCGACCATCGCGTCGGCGAACTGCGGCGAACGCACGCTGCCGCTCTCGATGTAGAACAGTTCGTTGGCGACTTCGCCCTCGCGGAACAGGACGTCCCCGGCCTTGAACTTCTTCTTTCGCATCTGCGGCAGCAACCAGTCCTTGATCGACGTGTCGGCATGGGCTCGCTCGAGCGACTTGAGCAGCCGGTGCAGGCTCCACAGCCGCCACACGTTGATCAGCAGCAGCGCGGTCTGCAGCCCGAAGAACACCCAGTTGGGCTCGAGCGCGGCCTGGATCATGAACAGGCTGTTGGCAGCGAGCGCGAACAGACGCAGCGGCACCATCCGCTTCATCAGGTTGCTCAACACCATCAACCCGGCGCCGATCGCGCCGAACAGGAGCGCGATCTCGTAGTTGAAGGTCAGGCTCGTCATGGGGTCGTCCGTCGTCGCGTGGGGTCGGCCGGATGATGCCTTCGGATCGCCGATCCGGGGGAGCGCGGCGGGACCCGGCGTTCAGCGCAGCAGCCGCCCCGCCGTCTCCGTCATCGCGCTCTCGGCGATGCCGAGCACCACCGGCATGCTGATCACCAGCACGACGAGTCCCACCGTGATCGTGATCGGGAAGCCGATCGAGAACAGGTTGAGCTGCGGCGCGGCCCGCGTCATCACGCCGAGCGCGACGTTGGTGACGAGCAGCGCCGCGATCACCGGCAACGCCATGTGCAGCGCGAGCCCGAAGATCGTCGCGCCCTGCAGCACCAGCCCGTGCCAGTCGCCGAACAGGCCGCCGGTGCCCGCGAGCGGCAGCCCCCGGAAGCTCTCGCTCACGCCCGCGATCATCATCAGCGGCCCGTTGGCCACCAGGAAGCCGAGCGACGCGAAGTAGCGCAGCAGGCTGCCGATCAGCGGCGTCTGGTCGTTGGTCTCGGGGTCGAGCAGCGTCGCGTAGCCGAGGCCCATCTGGAAGCCGATCAGGTCGCCGGCGTATTCGATCGCCGCGAACGCGAGGCGCATCGCGAAGCCCATCGCGGCGCCGATCAGGATCTGCCGGCCGATCAGCACGAAGCCGTCGCCGGACAGCAACGCGACGTCCGGCACGGCCGCCACGCCGGGCGCGACGATCAGCGTGACGAAGAAGGCGAGGCCCACCTTGACGTGGCGCGGGACCGACGCGTCGCCGAGGATCGGCGCGGTCGCGACCAGCGCGGCGATGCGGCAGAACGGATAGGCGACCGTCGCGATCCACGCGAGCAGCTGCGCCTCGCTGAACTCGAGCACGGCGGGCGCGCGAACGGCCGGCTCAGCCGATCGCGTGCGGGATGCTCGTGAACATGCGCTGCATGTACTCGACCAGCACCTGGATCATCCACGGGCCGGCGACCACGGTGGCCGCGAACACGCCGAGCAGCTTCGGGATGAACGACAGCGTGGCCTCGTTGATCTGCGTGGCCGCCTGCAGGATGCTGACGACGAGCCCGATGACGAGCGCGGTCAGCAGCAGCGGCGCCGACACCGTGATCGCGACCTCGAGGGCTTTCTGGCTGATGGCGAGGACGGCTTCGGAGTTCATGGCGGATCGGGCGAGGGACTAGTTGAAGCTCTGGACCAGCGACGCGATCAGCAGCGTCCACCCGTCGGCGAGCACGAACAGCATCAGCTTGAAGGGCAGCGAGATCAGCGTCGGCGACAGCATCATCATGCCCATCGACATCAGCACGCTCGACACCACGAGGTCGATGATGATGAACGGCACGAAGACGATGAAGCCGATCTGGAACGAGGTCTTGAGCTCGCTGGTCACGAAGGCCGGGATCAGCACCTTGAGCGGCACCTCGGCCGGATCGGCGACGGCCGGCGCGTTGGCCAGCCGCATGAACAGCGCGACGTCGGGCTCGCGGGTCTGCTTCAGCATGAAGCCCTTGATCGGGCCCTCGGCGCGCTTCAGCGCCTCGTCCTGCGAAATCTGCGACTTCGAGAACGGCAGGTACGCGTCGTCGTAGATGCGGTCGGCCACCGGCGTCATCACGAACAGCGTGAGGAACAGCGCCAGACCGACCATCACCTGGTTGGGCGGCGAGCTCTGCGTGCCGAGCGCATGACGCAGCAGCGACAGCACGATGATGATGCGGGTGAAGGCCGTCATCAGCAGCACGATGGCCGGCAGGAAGGTCAGCGCCGTCAGCAGGATCAGCAGCTGCAGCGACAGCGAATAGCTCTGGCCGCCGCCGGCGAGCGGCGACGCGGTCAGCGCCGGCAGCGTGCCGACGGCGCCGGACTGCTGCGCCAGCGCCAGCGACGGCGCGAGCAGCGCGAGGGCCAGGCAGCAACGGCCGCGACCGAGCGCCGACACCCGACGACGGGGCGATGGGTTCACGTGGC
>CAHJXF010000339.1 GCA_903644065.1 Betaproteobacteria bacterium | reverse complement strand
GCGCGACGTCTCCCGCGTCGGCGGCGCCCGTGGGGCACACGACGTGGCGCGGCGCGATCGGCAACGCGAGGATCACCTCGTCCTCGATCAACGCGTCGAGCTCGAAGTCCGCCGCCCCCACGACGACGTCGAACTCGTCGTCCTGGTCCAGCTGCTCGGCGGTGGCTTCGTCGCCCGCGACCAGGAAACGCGAGGCGAGGTGCAGCGTCTCGGTCATCGGCTGGAGACAGCGCTGGCAGGTCAGCGAGACGGTACCGTCGACCGCGAGATCGAGTCGCAGCGCGCCGCGACGACCCTGGCTCGATCCGGTCGCGGTCCAGTCCAGCGCTCCGTCGCGGTCGATCGTCTCGATGCGGGGCAGCGCGGTCAGGGGGGCGCGCCCCGACGCGGTCCGGTGCTGGCGCGCGAACTCGAACAGATCGATCTTCATGGCAGGCCCGACGACGACAGCGACGCTCCCGTCGAGCGCCGTGCAGGACCGCGATAATACGGGCTTCGCGGCCGCCGCCGCATCCGCCATTCGACCGTCGCACCGCATTGCGCGCCGGTCGACGCCCGCCTCGCCTTGAACGACATCCCGCCCCCGCTGGTCCTCGCGTCCGGCTCGCCGTACCGCCGCTCGCTGCTCGAGCGCCTGGCGTTGCTCTTCGAGGTCGACGTGCCGCACGTGGACGAGTCGGCGCTGCCGGACGAGGCGCCGGCGGCGACCGCGCTGCGCCTGTCGGTCCGGAAAGCCGAGGCCGTGGCGCGACGCCGGGCCGACGCGATCGTGATCGGATCCGACCAGGTCGCCGAATGCGAGGGACGGCCGTTCGGCAAGCCCGGCACGCACGAGGCCGCGGTGCTGCAGCTGCAAGCGTTGCGCGGCAGGATCGTGCGATTCCACAGCGGCCTCTGCGTCGTCGCGCCGGACGGTCGACGGCAGTCGGGCGTCGTCGTCACCACGGTCGCCTTCCGCGACGCGAGCGACGCGCAGATCGAGCGCTACCTGCGCCGCGAACAGCCGTACGACTGCGCCGGTGCCGCGAAGGCCGAAGCGCTCGGCATCGCGCTGCTGGCGCGCATCGACAGCGACGACCCGACCGCGTTGATCGGCCTGCCGTTGATCGCGCTGACCACGATGCTCGAGGCGCTCGGCCATCCGGTCCTCGGCGCCTGACCGGCCATGGGCGCCGGCAAGCTGTACCTGGTGCCGAACGCGCTCGGTCCCGGCGACCTGCAGGCGGTGCTGCCGGCGGCGACCGCGAGCATCGCGGCGCGCCTCGACTATTTCGTCGGCGAAAACGCGAAGTCCACGCGTGCGTTCCTGCAGCGCATCGACGCGGTCGCGCCGCTCGCCCGGCCGATCCGGCAGGTCGAGATCGCCGAACTGCACGTGTCGACGCCGGTCGACGCGCTGCAGGGCCTCATCGCACCGATCGTCGCCGGCCGCGACGGCGGCCTGGTCTCGGAGGCAGGCTGCCCGGCGGTCGCCGATCCCGGCGCGGGCCTGGTCCGTCTCGCGCATCGACTGGGCATCGAAGTCGTCCCGCTGGTGGGTCCGTCCGCACTGCTGCTGGCGCTGATGGCGAGCGGACTCGACGGCCAGCGCTTTGCGTTCAACGGCTACCTGCCGAGCGACGCGCGCGAGCGGATCGACGCCATCCGCGACGCGGAGCGACGCTCGAGCGAGCTGCGCCAGACGCAGCTGTTCATCGAGACGCCGTATCGCAACCGCGCGTTGTTCGCCGCGCTGATCGCGCATTGCCAGCCGGGAACGATCCTGTGCGTCGCCTGCGACCTGACGCTCGACACGCAGCAGGTGGCGTCGCGCGCCGCGCGCGAGTGGCGCGGCCGGACCATCGACCTCGACCGCCGTCCGACGGTGTTCCTGCTGCTCGCCGAAGCGACGAGTGCGGCGCGTCGCTGACGCGCGAACGCGGCGAGTTCAGTCGAAGGTGAACGTGTAGAACAGGTCGACCGCGCTCTCGGTGCCGGTCTGGACCTGCAGGTCGACGCGGTTGAAGACGTTGTAGCGCACCTTGACCAGCGTGGCCGCCCGCGTGAAGCCCTGCTCGAAGCTGACCCGCAAGCGCGACGAGATCTGCTTGCCCACCGTCAGCAGGCCGCCCTTGTCGCCGCCGAGCCCCGAGACGCCGATCTCGTCGACGCCGAGCGTGGCCGCGATGCGCGACTGGATGCTGGCCGAGTCCGATGAGCCGAGCAGCCCGGCCGCGGCCGACGTCAACAGCCCGTAGTCGGACTTGCTCGACGCGGCGAGCCCGTGGCCGAGCACCAGCCAGGACAGCTTCTCGGTGTCCGGCACGTTGGGCGTCGAGACCAGCCGGGCCTGCGGCGCCAGCGCGGTCCCCGAGACCTGCACGCCGGCCTCGACCGCGAGATTCTTCCGCACCGCGTTGATGTCGAGCGCCGGATTGTCGATCGGGCCCGAGAAGATCAGGTTGCCGCGCACGATGGTCAGGCGTTGCCCGTAGCCTTCGTAGGTTCCTTCGCGGACCGACACCGTGCCGATGGCGCGCAGGTCGCTGCCCGACCCCGCGATGCGGATCGTGCCGCCGAGCTTGCCGTCGAAACCCGAGCCCTTCACGCCGAAGTCGTCGCCCATGTCGAACCTGACCTCGAAGCGCACCGGCAGGCCGGGCGGCTGCGCCGGCGTCTCGTCGACCTCGCGGCCCATGATGACGATGTCGCTCGACAGCGTCGGGCCGCGTCGTTCGGCGAGCTGCAGCGATCCGCGGTCGGCCTTGACGTCGGCCGTGACGTCGACGCCGGTCGGACCGAAGCGCGTGGAACCCGAACCCGACACGACGATGGTGCGGTCGGTCCGCGACACGGCTTCGAACTTGTCGAACTTGACGTTCAGGCTGCCGCTCAGGGCCCGGTCGGCGACGCGCAGGTCGCCGTTCGCCTCGAGACGGCCGTCGCCCGACGCCAGCGTCGCCTGGCGCAGCACGATGCGGTCGCCGTCGAAGTCGAGGTCCAGCTTGCCGTCGCGCGCGTTGACGCCCTGGTCCGGCCAGCGCAGGCCGATCGCGTCGCCACTCGCATGGCCGGCCAGCAACGGCTGCGCCACCGTGCCCCTGCCAGTCACCGCGACCTTCAGCGCGCCGTGGACGTCGAGGCCGGGTACGCCCGACAGGCGCGCCAGCCAGCGCAGGTCCGGGATGTCGACATCGGCCCTGAGCGCCAGCGGCGCGTCGCCGGCGAGGCCCCACTGGCCGTCGCGTTTCGCGAGCCGCGTGTCGAGCGACGCGTCGATGCGGCCGAGCCCGCGCCCCGACGCGGATACCCGGGCCGCGACGCGATCGGCGACGAGGTCGACGGCCACTTCGAGCTGATCGGGGTCGATGTCGAAACGCGGCTCGGTCAGGAAGCGCACGTTGCCCGACTCGCGGAACAGCCGCACTCGGCCGTCGATCGCGTCGCCGACGCGCAGGTCCCACTCGCCGCCGAAGCGCAGGTCGGTCGACACCTGCCGCGCGAAGTCGCGCGAGAACGTGCCGACGATCGACAGCGGGAAGCCGCTCGCCTTCCCGGCCGTCTCGATCCGGCCGTCGACCGACACCAGCCGCTGCAGGTCGACGCGCCCCTCGCTGAACTGGAGGCGGGCGGCGCCGACCTCGATGCGCTCGTTGCCGACCGTCAGCGCGATCGCCCCGTCGCTCGCGAAGGGGACGCGGCCACGGCTTTGCAGGCGGTCGACCGTGCCGCGCCACGAGAACCCGGCGTCGAGCCCGCCGTGCGCGGCGGCTTCGACGTCGAAGCGATCGCTACGGGCGAGCAGCGTCAGGGCGTGCGCGTCGCGCGTCCCCTTGACGTGGGCTTCGGCGGTCTGCAGCGTCGGTGGCC
>CAHJXF010000338.1 GCA_903644065.1 Betaproteobacteria bacterium | reverse complement strand
GATCGGCGCGACGGTGGCTGCGGTCGCCGCGACCCGCCCGCGAATCACTTCGTAGGCCGACTCGCGGTCGATCGCCTTCTCGTAGACGCCGGCGACGATCGACGACGAGATCAGTGCCTGCCGCTCGGCCGCGTCGATGGCTCCGATCTGGCCGCCGGGCGGCATGATCTGCACGCGTCGGGTGGGCTCCGGCCGCCCCTGACGGTCGAGGAACGACACGAGCGCCTCGCCCACCCCGAGCTCGGTGATCGCCGCCTCGACATCGAGCCCCGGATTGGGCCGCATCGTGGTCGCCGCCGCCTTCACCGCCTTCTGGTCGCGCGGCGTAAAGGCGCGCAACGCGTGCTGCACGCGATTGCCCAGCTGCCCGAGCACCGTGTCCGGCACGTCGAGCGGGTTCTGCGTCACGAAGTAGATGCCGACGCCCTTCGACCGCACCAGCCGCACCACCTGCTCGACCTTGTCGAGGAGCGGCTTGGGCGCGTCGGTGAACAGCAGGTGCGCCTCGTCGAAGAAGAACACCAGCTTCGGCTTCTCGGGGTCGCCGATCTCGGGCAGCTTCTCGAACAGTTCCGACAGCAGCCACAGCAGGAACGTGGCGTACAGCTTCGGCGCGTTCATCAGCTGGTCGGCCACCAGCAGGTTGACGACGCCGTGGCCGTGCTCGTCGGTCTGCAGCAGGTCGTCGAGGTTCAGCATCGGCTCGCCGAAGAAGCGGTCGGCGCCCTGCGTCTCGATGGCCTGCAAGCCGCGCTGGATGGCGCCCACCGACGCGGCGGAGACGTTGCCGTACCGAGTCTGGAAGGTCGCCGCGTTGTCGCCGACGTACTGCAGCATCGCCCGCAGGTCCTTCGTGTCAAGCAGCAGCAAGCCGTTGTCGTCGGCGATCTTGAACACCAGGTTGAGCACGCCTTCCTGCGTGTCGTTGAGGTTGAGCATGCGGGCCAGCAGCAACGGCCCGAGGTCCGACACCGTCGCGCGGAGCGGATGCCCCTTGGCGCCGAAGACGTCCCAGAAGGTGACCGTGCAGGCCGCGAAGACCGGCGCCTCGATCGCCAGGCTTTTCAGCCGCGCGTCCAGCCGGGCGCTCGGCTGTCCCGCTTTCGCGATGCCCGACAGGTCGCCCTTGACGTCGGCCGCGAACACCGGCACGCCGAGCTTCGAGAAGCGTTCGGCCAGCAGCTGCAGCGTCACCGTCTTGCCGGTCCCGGTCGCGCCGGTGACCAGGCCGTGGCGGTTCGCCATCGCGGGCAGGATGCCGCACGGCGCGGCGTCGCCCCCGTTCTCGGCGACGGCGACGGGCAGGGCTTCGAGCATGATCGGTGCTTCCTCTCTGTTGAAGACGGACAGGACGACCGGCTGCGCATCACCGTCCGGCATGCCGGGACGACGGGGGCCGCATGATAAAATCCGCTTCCTCGTCCAGGCGATCGGCGGTCGCGAACGGGAACGGCGTGACGACCTCTTCGCGGCCGACCCGCTCACCGGTCGATGCCGGCGGCGTCTGAGCGAACGGGCCGGATGCGGAGCGACGCGATTCTAAGCGCAGCGCCGTGCGGTCGGGTCGCGGGGCGGCACGGATCGAGTGGATGACACGGCACGCGGCGCACGGCGCCAGAAGAGAAGACGGCATGGCGGGACATTCGAAGTGGGCCAACATTCAGCACCGCAAGGGGCGCCAGGACGAGAAGCGCGGCCGCATCTGGACCCGGCTGATCAAGGAGATCACGGTCGCCGCGCGCCTCGGTGGCGGTGACGTCGCCACCAACCCTCGCCTGCGGCTGGCCATCGACAAGGGCAAGGAGCAGAACATGCCCGCCGACAACATCAAGCGCGCGGTCGATCGCGGCTCGGGGCAGCTCGACGGCGTCGCCTACGAAGAGATCCGCTACGAGGGCTACGGCATCCAGGGCGCCGCCGTGATCGTCGAGTGCATGACCGACAACAAGGTTCGCACCGTCGCCGACGTGCGTCACGCGTTCGCCAAGTTCGGCGGCAACCTCGGAACCGACGGCTCCGTGGCCTTCCTTTTCAAGCACTGCGGGCAGTTCCTGTTCGCGCCGGGCACGTCCGAGGACCAGGTCATGGAGATCGCGCTCGACGCCGGGGCCGAGGACGTGACCAGCGACGACGAGGGCGGCGTCGAGGTGATCAGCGAGCCGCACGACTTCGCGGCCGTGAAGGACGCTTTCGACAAGGCCGGGCTGAAGGCGGACGTGTCGGAGATCGTGATGAAGCCGCTCAACGAAGTGGTCTTCAACGGCGACGACGCGGCACGCATGCAGAAGCTGATCGACGCGCTCGAGAGCCTCGACGACGTGCAGGAGGTGTACACCTCCGCCGTCATCGCCGTCTGAAGCGCCCGCGGCGCGCCGCCCCGTCCTCGTGAAGATCCTCGTCGTCGGTTCCGGCGGCCGCGAACACGCGCTGGCGTGGAAGCTCGCGCAGTCGCCGAAGGTCCAGCGGGTCTACGTGGCGCCGGGCAACGGCGGCACGGCCCTCGACAAGCGCCTGAGCAATTTCCCGAGCAGCGATCCACGCGTGCTGGCGGCGTTCGCCGAACGCGAGAAGATCGCACTGACGGTCGTCGGGCCCGACGCGCCGCTGGCCGACGGCATCGTCGACCTGTTCCAGTCGCTGAAGCTGCGCATATTCGGGCCGACCCGCGCCGCGGCCGAGCTCGAGTGGTCGAAGGACTTCGCCAAGGCGTTCATGCAGCGCCACGGCATCCCCACCGCGCCGTCCGTCACCTGCGACGACGCGGCGGCCGCGCATGCGCGAGTCGATGCGCAGTTCGCCGCGTCGCCGGGCGTGCCGGTCGTCGTAAAGGCCGACGGCCTCGCGGCCGGCAAGGGCGTCGTCGTCACGACCGATGTCGACGAGGCGCATGCCGCGATCGATCGCTGGCTGCCGGCCGACGCGAGCGGCGCGCGGCTCGTCGTCGAAGAGTTCCTGGATGGCGAGGAGGCCAGTTTCTTCGTCATCTGCGACGGCCGCAGCGCCGTGCCGTTCGCCACCGCGCAGGATCACAAGCGGTTGCTCGACGGTGACCTCGGCCCCAACACCGGCGGCATGGGCGCCTATTCGCCGGCCCCGATCGTGACGCCCGACGTGCACGCCCGCGTGATGCAGCAGATCGTGCGGCCGACGCTCGCCGGCATGGCCGGCGAGGGACGACCGTTCACCGGTTTCCTCTACGTCGGCCTGATGATCGATCCGCGCGGGCAGCCCCGCGTCGTCGAGTTCAACGCGCGGATGGGCGACCCGGAAACGCAGCCGATCCTGCTGCGCATGAAGTCGGACCTGCTGCCGGTGCTCGAAGGCGCGCTGAACGCGAAGCTCGACGAGGTCGAGATCGAGTGGGATCGGCGCACCGCGCTCACCGTGGTGCTGGCCAGCGACGGCTATCCGTCGACGCCGCGGAAGGGCGACGCCATCCACGGCCTGCCGAAGGCCGAAAGCGACGACGCCGTCGTCTTCCACGCGGGGACCGCCCAGGTCGACGGTACGCTCGTCACCGACGGCGGCCGCGTCCTCGGCGTGACCGTGCTGGGCGACAGCGTCAAGATGGCACAGAAGCGCGCCTACGCGATGGCCGAGACGATCGACTTCGCCGGCCGGCAGTATCGCCACGACATCGGCTGGCGCGGCGTCGGTCGTCGCTGACCGCTGCATCGCGATGGATGCCGATCAGCAAGCCCTGGCCGCGATCCCCGCTTCGACGGACGCCTCGCCGCACGCGGCGGTCGATGCCCCGGCGGTCGAGCGCTACCTGCGCGACCTCCAGCAGCGCATCGTGGCCGCGCTCGAGCGGGTCGACGGCGGCCGCTTCGCGGTCGACCGCTGGACGAA
>CAHJXF010000337.1 GCA_903644065.1 Betaproteobacteria bacterium | reverse complement strand
GACCGGCAGCAGCCGGTGGGTCTGCGAGTAGATCGCCAGCGCCACGACGGCGCAGGCGGCCGCACCGGCCGGCACGTTCCGGTGCCTGTAGAGGAGCGCCATCGTCCAGTGGGCTCAGGACTTCTTCTTGGAGGCGATCGAGAAGGACGCGAAGCCGTTGCCCTTCAACGCATCCATCACGTCGATCAGCCGCTGCACCTCCACGCCCTTGTCGCTGTTGACGATGACGGCGACCTTGTTGTCCGGCCGCTCGAGCGCGTGGATCGACGGTGCGAGCCGGTCGAGGGCGACCGGCTTGCCGTTCAACTGCAACTCGTCGTTCCGGCCCAGCGTCACGAGGGCGTTGACGACCGACTTGATGTCCTGGGCCTGCTCGGAAGACGGGAGGACCGTCTTCACGCCGAGCGCCGGAATGACGTTGATGCTGATCAGCACGAAAAAGACCAGCAGAAACATCATGACGTCGATCATCGGAATGATCTCGATGCGCGCCTTCGGCTTCTTCGGGGTCTGCCAGTGCCTCATGAATCGTCGGTCACAAGACCTGTAATGTCGTGACGCGATCTTACAGAGCGGTCCCGCCGGTCTCGCACAAAAATTATGACGACGACGTTTCCCGGATATTTCACCGTCCGAGATAAAGATTGACGAACAACGAGTTGCGAGGCGTTCCTCGACAATTTGCTGAGGTCGTTCCGCCAATGCGAGTGTTGTAGCTGCGTCGCAGCAAGCGCCGGGTCAGCCGCCGATGTACGACATCTCGATCCGGCCGTCGGTCGCCGGCGCGGAACCGCGAAGCTGCGAGTAGCGGTCCGTCCGCGCGCGCCAAGCCGACGCGATCGCGTCGCCCAGACCCGCGTCCGTCGTTCCGTCGCGAAGCGGCGTCCGGAGATCGATCCCGCGACCGGCGAACAGGCAGGTGAAGAGACGGCCTTCCGGCGACAGCCGGGCGCGGGAGCAGTCGCCGCAGAACGCCTGCGTCACGCTGGACACGAAGCCGATCTCGCCGGACCCGTCGACGTACCGCCAGCGTTCCGCGACCTCGCCGGCGTAATCGCGCTCGACCGCTTCGACGGGCAGCACCGCTGCGATGCGAGCCACCAGCTCGCGGCTCGGGACGACTTCGTCGAGGCGCCAGCCGTTGGATGCGCCGACATCCATGAATTCGATGAAGCGGACGATGTGGCCGGTGCCGCGGAAACGCCGCGCCATGGCGACGACCTGATCGTCGTTCACCCCGCGCTTGACGACCATGTTGATCTTCACGGGGCCCAGGCCGGCGTCGGCGGCCGCATCGATGCCGGCGAGCACGTCCCGTACCGGGAAATCGACGTCGTTCATCGCGCGGAAGCGTCCGTCGTCGAGCGCGTCCAGGCTGACCGTCACCCGTCGCAGGCCGGCGGCTTTCAGGGCTTTCGCTTTTCGCCGCAACAGCGAGCCGTTGGTGGTCAGCGTGAGATCGAGCGCCGGGCCCGGTCGTCCGTCCGCGTCCGGCGGCGGCTCGATGGTGGACAGCCGCGCGACCAGGCGCTCGAGATCCTTCCGCAGCAGCGGCTCGCCACCGGTCAGGCGAATCTTCTCGACTCCGAGCCGCACGAACGAACGCGCGACGCGTTCGATCTCCTCGAACGTCAGCAGCGCCGTATGCGGCAGATAGGCATGGTCCCGGTCGAAGACGTCCTTCGGCATGCAATACGTGCAGCGGAAGTTGCAGCGGTCGGTGACCGAGATGCGCAGGTCGTGCAGCGGCCGCCCGAGCCGATCGGCCGGCCGCGACGCCGCGGTCCCATCCTCGCGCGAGGCGTCGAAAGCGGGCGAGCGGAGCGGCAGGTCCGCGGGCGAGCGAACCCGGTCGACGATCGGGATGACCCGTCGCGACGCGACGGCGCTCATCGGCCTCGACCCGCCCGTGGCCGCACGTCGCTCGCCCGGCCCACGGGCAGTCGCCGGCTCATGCGTAGACGTCCTCGCGCATCCAGCGCGTGGCGATCCACTTCTCGCCGGCGACGACCGGCGTCCCGCCGTGCAGCGTGCGACTGGCCGGATCGGGGCGTTCGTAGGCGAAGAAGACCGCGTTGCCGCGAATCGGCGCGACTTCCAGGCCCACGTCCGGAAAGACCGTCGCGCCTCCCGCTGCCGGCGTGTTCAGGTAGGTGATCAGTGTCGCCACGCGCTGACCGCCGTGCTGCAGCAGCGCGGCCGTCCCGGCGTCCTCGGGAGAGAAGTAGTCGAAATGCGGCTGGTATTCGGCGCCCACGCCGTAATGCAGGATCTGCAGCGGTTCGCCGTGCGCGAGCGGCCAGCGGGTGACTTGCGCCATCCGTCGGTTGATGCTCTCGAGCAGCGGCGACGCATCGTGGAAGAAGTACGTCCCCTCGCTGGTCCGCGCTTCGTTCAGCTCCGTGCCGCCACTGTCGCGATTGACGGTCTCGGAGCGCTCGAGTTGCGGCCGCGACGCGGCGATCAGCGCCTCGCATTCGTCCGCCGACAGCAGGTTGCCGAACACGACGATGCGCGGATGGTGGAGGTTGACGAGGATCTCGACGTGGTGTCCGTCGACGACGATCGAACTGGCGCCCGAGGCGAGCGGCGCCACGAGCGGCTCGGGCACCTCGCTGGCAGCCGCGTCCGCCGGCGCGTCGACGAGGTTCGTCTCGACCTCTAAGAAGCGGGTCTTGCCCGACGCCTTGCCGATCACCGACTCGGCGAACGAGCGGGCATGGCCCACCGACACCATCGCGTCGATCATCTCGGCCGGGCTGCATCCCCGGCCGAGCTGTTCGTCAACCCATCGCTGCAGTTCGGGTGTGGCCTGGATCGCCATGGTGCGAAGCCTTCATCGATTCTTCAGTGCTTCCGAGTCTCGACCTGGGCCAGCGGTTCCTGCGCCGGCAGCGCGACCTGCTTGCGCTCCCGCACGGGTCGGGCCGCCGCGGCCGCATGGGCGGTCTCCGCCCGCACGCTCTCGAGCTTGCGCGCATCGGTGTTGACCAGTTGCAGCCCGGCGCCGGACAGCACGCTCTGCAGGTCGGCTGCCGGCGCAGGCGCCGCCGCCATCGCTTTGGCGATCAGCGACTCCTGTGCGCCGGGGGGCGTCGCCGGCGTCGCAGCCGGCTCGACCACCGGCTCGACCACCGGCTCGACCACCGGTACGGCAGCCAGCGCGACCCTCGACGCGACAGCCGCTTGCGCCGCCTCGGCTTCCGAGCCGGCCGGCAGCTCCGCCATCGCCGTGGCCGCGTCGGTCTCGCCGACGATGGGGGCGATCGTTTCTTCCTCGGCCGGAGTGGTCGGCTCCGGGACGACGAACGTTCCGGTCGGCGTGTCGGCTTCCGCGGCGATCGGCGCCAGATCCGTCTCGGGCCGACCGATGGCGGCCGTCGGCGGATCGGCTTCGACCGGTGCGTCCAGCGGTTCGTCGATCGTACCGCTCGAAGCCTCGACGGCTTCCCGCGCCGGATCGGCCTCGAACGACTCGCCGTTCACCTCGCCGTTCACCTCGCCGGTCTCGGCGCCGGACGCGCGTTCCGCGAAGGCGTCGGCCGCCAGTGCGCTTTCCGACGCGTCGGAGCCACCCTCGCCGTCGCCTCGTTCGCGACGATTGCGACCACGCCCGCCGCGCCGTCGACGTCGGCCTGTGCCGGCTGCACCCTCCGGCGCTGCACCCTCCAACGCTGCACCCTCCAACGCTGCACCCTCCGGCGCCGCGCCCTCCGCCTGTCCGGCGACGTCGAGCGTGCCTTCGTCGTCGATGCCTTGAACCGTGATGCCCAGCGCGGGGATGTCGGATGCAAAGGCGGGCGCGGGCGCGGCCGAAACCGGTGCCTCGTTCGCCGTCGCGGCCAGCGCGTGCGGCT